>CALGFJ010000144.1 GCA_937881055.1 uncultured Acidimicrobiaceae bacterium
CGTCACGGCGAAGGTCACCCTCGACGGTGACGTTCTGGTCGATGTAGGCGCGAAGTTTGTTGACGTCGGCTTCGGTGAGGTCCTTCACGCGCGTCGATTCGTCCACGCCGGTCGCGGCGCAGACCTGTTGGGCGATGGTCGGACCAACGCCAAAGATGTAGGTGAGGGAGATCACGGTGCGCTTCTCGCGCGGGATGTCCACTCCAGCAATACGGGCCATGTTCTGCTCCTAGCCCTGACGCTGCTTGTGGCGAGGCTGCTCGCAGATGACACGGACGACGCCGGCCCTGCGGATGACCTTGCACTTCTCACACATGGGCTTGACGCTTGCGCGAACCTTCATGTTTCTCTTTCTCGATCTTCTAGAACTGGAGCTATTTGTAGCGGTAGGTGATGCGCCCGCGGGTCATGTCGTAGGGAGTGATCTCCACCTGGACCTTGTCCCCGGGAAGGATGCGAATGCGGTGCATGCGCATCTTTCCTGAGCTGTGCGCGAGGACGGTATACCCGTTCTCTAATTCGACGCGAAACATGGCGTTTGGTAGAGGCTCGACGACGGTCCCCTCAACGGTAAACGCGTCTTCCTTTGGCTTGCTCAGGTTCTTTCTCCTTGTGACGGCACGGCGGGACGTGAAGGAACAAAACTCCTTCACGGATGGACCTCGAGGCAAGCCAAGAGGTCGGCTGACAATTCTACCAAAATTTCGGCAAAACGCAAAAGCCAGCCCAACTTCGTCGCGACGAGACGATCTGGTGTAGCCATCATAGTTGCCGCGAATGTGACTCCAGACCCTAGTACCCGTATGGAAAATGGCTCCAAGATGGACTCATGGCGTCACCCAACCCGTCACTCTCAAGTGCCCCCCTCACTCGCGACGAATGTCTGCGTTTACTCGACGAGGCCGACGTCGCACGCGTGTTGCTCTCCCTCGGTGCCCTCCCCGTAGCGTTGCCAGCCCGAATCGCCCTGTCACAACGCGACCATTTGGTCATTTCGAGCCGGGAAAACGCGGTTCAACTGGCCGCGCGGCGCGGTGACGTCATCTCGGTGCAGATCGACGGCCTCGATAGCGACGACAACACGTGGTCGGTCATGGTCACGGGAATCGCCGGATCGGACCACCTCGACGAGGTTGAAACCGAGCGATTCAAGCGGATCGCGGACCGCGGCGCCACCCTGGTCACCCTCCCCCTCTCCGTCGTGACCGGTCAAAGGGGACATTGAATCCCCTAACGTCACAGTCGAACTATGGAAAGATTCGACAAGTGGCGTTCCATAAAATAAACGACCCCCAGCGACTCCACGCCCTGATCGACGCCATTCTCCTCATTGAAACCGACGCTGATCTCGACGGTCTGCTCTCTCGAATCATCGAGGCGGCGAGTCAGCTGGTCGGTGCGCGCTACGGCGCGCTCGGTGTCATTTCGCGAGACGGCGCCACCCTGTCACGCTTCATCACCTATGGACTCAACCACAAGGAACGTGCGGCGATCGGACCCGAACCCCACGGTGGGGGTCTGCTGGGCGAGATCATCCACCGTCGATCGACCATGCGCTTGGATGATCTGACCCAACACGAATCTTCCGCGGGATTCCCCCCGAACCATCCGGCGATGACGCGATTCCTCGGCGTGCCGGTCACTACCGGCGACGGCCACGTCTTCGGCAATCTGTACCTCTGCGATCGCGTCGACGGTCTTTCGTTCAACGAAGAGGACGAGCAACTCATCGAGGCCTTCGGCCGCGCCGCCGGACTGGTCATCGATCAAGAGCGGTTGCGATCGAACACGCGCGAGTTGACGCTCTCTGAAGAGCGCGAACGACTGGCGCGCGACCTCCACGACACGGTCATCCAGCGTCTCTTCGCCGTCGGGTTGGCGCTGCAGGTCTCACTGCCCGCCATTGTCAACGACGAGGTGCGCGCTCGCATCAACAAGGTGCTGGACGAACTGGACACCACGATTCACGAGATCCGGACGACGATCTTCGAGATCGACCAAGACCACCCGGTTGACGAGTCACTCGAAGAACGGGTGCACGCCTTGACGAGTGAGGTCGAATCCCGCCTGGGCGTGCTCGCGGTCGTGAAGGTCGCCCCGGGCATCGACGATGACCTGGAAACGCAGTGCGCACACCACAGCGTGCAGGCGCTGCGCGAGATGCTCTCCAACGTGGTGCGCCACTCCCAGGCGACCGCCGTGGAGGTCAAGGTCGACACCGATGGCGAACTCATCGAAGTGATCGTGCGCGACAATGGTGTCGGCTTCGTGCCCAACATCGGTACGGGACGCGGTACCCGCAACCTGGTCTCGCGCGCCCGAGAGCTCGGGGGCGACTGCACCTTCGACTCCAAGATCGGCGGCGGTACCACGGTACGATGGACGGCTAACCGAAGGATTTGAGATGATCGGACTTTTACTCGTTGACGACCACGAGATCGTGCGTCGCGGACTTCGCGAACTCTTCGAAGTCCAGGAGGATTTTCACGTGATCGCCGAGGCCGGCTCGCTGGATGAAGCGCTCAGCCTCGACATCACCGACGTCGACGTGGCGGTACTCGACGTGCGTCTGCCCGACGGCAGCGGCGTGGACCTCTGTCGCCAGTTGCGCGCGGTCCGCCCCGAACTCGCGTGTCTGATGCTCACGTCCTTCGCGGACAACGAGGCCCTCAACGCGTCGTACCTCGCCGGCGCACGAGGCTACGTTCTGAAGAACGTTCGCGGCGACGAACTGATCACCTCGATACGACGCGTCGCCAACGGCGAGATGCTGCTCACTCCCGAACAGGTGTCGCGCGCGAAGGAACGTCTCATGCGTCAGATCACCGAGGACATCCGCTTGCAGAGCCTCAGCCCGCAAGAGCACCGGATACTGGACCTGTTGAGCGAGGGTCTCAGCAACCGCGAGATCGCCGACGTCATGTTCCTCGCCGAGAAGACCGTCAAGAACTACGTGTCGAACCTGCTCGCCAAACTGGGATTCCAGCGTCGCACCGAGGCCGCGCTGTTCGCGCAGCGCCAACAGGACCGAGCGCATCCGAAGGACTAGGACGCGGTGAAGACTTCCGGTCCGTTGTCGGTGATCGCGATCGTGTGTTCGAAGTGGGCCGAGAGCGAACCGTCTTGGGTCATCACTCCCCAACCGTCGTCCAGCACGTACGTCTCGTAGCTCCCTACGTTGACCATCGGCTCGATGGCGAAGACCATGCCCTCTTTGAGGGTCGGCCCGGGTGTGCCCGGCCAGTAGTTGGGCACCTGCGGACTCTCGTGCATCGCGGTGCCGATGGCGTGGCCGACGTACTCGCGAACGACGGAATATCCGGCGGCCTCGGCGACGTTCTGCACCGCGCGTCCGACCTCGTTGAGTCGGTTGCCCTTCTTCAACTGGTCGATGCCGGCCCACAGCGAACGCTCGGTGACTTCGATGAGTCGCGTCGCTTCGTCACTGATGACGCCGACGCCCGCGGTGTAGGCGGCGTCGCCGTGGTATCCCTCGATGATCGCTCCGCAGTCGACCGAGATGATGTCGCCCTCACGAAGCGTGTAGTCACCGGGGATGCCGTGCACGATCATGTCGTTGGGGCTCGTGCAGATCACGGCCGGAAAACCGTGATAGTTGAGGAAGTTCGACCTCGCGCCGCGCTTGGTGAGGACCTCGGCGGCGATTTCGTTCAGTTGGCGCGTCGTGACGCCGGGTCGGATCGCCGCGCGCGTCGCTTCGTGCATTTCGGCCACGACCTTGCCGGCCTTGCGCATCTTGTTCAGTTCGTCGGCCGAACGTCTCACGCGAGGCCCCGTTCCTCGACCGCCTTCGTGATCTCGTCGGTCACGACTTCGGGCTTCTGATCTCCGTTGACGGTGACGAGGAGTCCCCGAGAACCGTAGAACGACAAGAGGGGCTCGGTATCTCGTTCGTAGTTCATCAACCGAGTACGGATCGCCTCCGGGTAGTCGTCCGTTCGCAAGATGACGTCACCGCCGCAGTTCGAACAGGTTTCCGAGATCGCTTCGACGTCGGTGTCCTTGTACGTCGTGCCGCACTCCTGGCAGACCCGGCGCGACGAGAGCCGCTGGGTCACCAGTTCGTTCGGCACGTCGATATTGATGCAGAGCTTGATGCCGTCGTCCCCGAGCATCGCCTCGAGCGCGTCGGCCTGGCCGATGGTTCGCGGAAAGCCGTCGAGCAGGACGCCGCGTTGGGCGTCGGCCTCTTGGAAGCGCTTCTCCACGAGCTGGTTCACGATGTCATCGGACACGAGGTCACCGGCTTCGAGGATCGAGGCGACGTGCTTACCCAGTTCGCTGCCGGCCTTGACGGCGTTGCGCAAGATGTCGCCGGTCGACACGTGCGGGATGGCGTACTTCTCGGAGAGCACCGTGGACTGGGTCCCCTTGCCCGCGCCCTGTTTTCCCAAGACGATCAGATTCAGACGTGACGACATGACTACCGCTTCAGGAATCCCTCGTAGTTACGCATCATGAGCTGGCTGTCGATCTGGCGCATCGTCTCCAAGGCCACACCCACCGCGATCAGCAACGTCGTGCCGTAGTACGGGAATTTGTTGATGTTCCAGAGCGCCATGAGGATGCTCGGCACGACGGCGACCGAGGCGAGGAAGAACGCCCCGACGACGGTGATGCGCGAGAGCATCTTGGCGAAGTACTTCTCGGTCGGCATGCCCGGTCGGATACCCGGCACGAAGCCGCCCTGCTGGCGCAGCATCTCGGCCTGTTGGTGGGGCTCGAAGGCGATGTAGACGTAGAAGAACGTGAAGGCCACGATCAAGACGAAGTCCGAGAAGATGTAGAAGAAGCTCGTCGGGTGCAGTGAGGAGTTCACGAAGTTCGTGAAGCTCGCCCACGGCACGATGTTGCTCAACAGGATCGGGATGTAGAGCACCGAGGACGCGAAGATGATCGGGATAACCCCGGACTGGTTGACCTTCAACGGGATGTACGTCGAGTTGCCACCCATCTCTTTTCGCCCGACGACCCGTCGCGCGAAGGTGACCGGGATTCTGCGCTGTCCGTTGTCCATGAAGACGATGAGGACCAACAGTGCGATCGAGACCAGGAAGAGCACGACGAACTTCACCGGGCCGCCCTCGTCGAGGACCGCGTGTCCGCCCGACGGGATGCCCGCCACGACGTTGGCGAAGATCAACAGACTCATACCCTGGCCAATGCCGCGCTGGGTGATGAGCTCGGCGAGCCACATCACGAAGGCCGTGCCGGCGGTCATGATCGCCACCATGAACAGACCCAGCCATATGGTGAACCGGGGGATCAGGTCGATGTTGAAGCCCAGCAGCGCCTGGTCGTGCCCGTGGAAGGCGTAGATGAGTCCGGTCGACTGCAGGAGCGCCAGACCGATGGTCAGGTAGCGCGTCGTCTGGGTGATCTTCTTCTGCCCAACGGCCCCCTGGTCACGCCACTGGGTGAGCTTGGGGATGACGGTCGTGAGGAGCTGGATCACGATGGAGCTCGTGATGTAGGGCATGACACCCAGTCCGAAGACCGCGAGTCGGGTCAGGGCGCCACCGGAGAAGAGGTTCAAGAAACCGAGCACGCCACTGGCGCCGGCCTTCTGCTGGAGCAGGTGGACCTGGCTCCAACTCACTCCGGGAATCGGGATGTTGGCGCCGGCCTGGTACAGGCAGATGACGCCAATCGTGAACAGGACCTTGTTGCGAAGGTCTGGTACGCGAAAGATGTTCCCGAGTCGCCGTAGCACGGTCGGACCTTAGCGGTTCTGGTGTTGGTTGCCCGATGCCGGAGGCCGAACGGCGAAGGGCAGGGCCACCTCGCTCGTCGTGCCACCCGCGGCCTCGATGGCGGCCTTGGCCGACGCCGAGAATCGGTGAGCCGATACGTTCAACTTGGCGGTCAGTTCGCCACGTCCGAGGACCTTCACGAAGTCCTTCTTTCGTGCGAGTCCGCGTTCGACGATGACGTCGAGCGTGATATCCGCGACGCCGAGCGCCGCCAGGGCGTCGAGGTTCACGGGCGTGTACTCGACGCGGAACGGGTTGGTGAAGCCCTTCAGCTTCGGGATGCGCTGGAGGAGCGGCAACTGACCGCCCTCAAAACCGGCCGGGATCGTGCGACGGGCCTTTTGACCCTTGGTGCCACGTCCGGCGGTCTTGCCACCGCGACCACCGATGCCACGACCGACGATCTTCTTGCGCTTGATCGAGCCTTCGGGTGACTTGAGATCGTGCAACTTCATTCGTTGACCTCTTCTACTTTCACGAGGTGCGGCACACGAGCGATCATCCCGTGGATCTCGGGACGGTCGGGCAGCACGTTGGATTGGCCAATGCCCCGCAGTCCGAGCGCGCGAAGTGTCCCGCGGTGCTTGGGCTTGGTGGCGATGCCGGAGCGAATTTGGGTGACCTTTAGCATCTCAGCTCTCCGTTACCTTGAACAGGTCGCCCTCGCGCTGACGCTCGCGATACGCGCGCAACGTCCCGCTCGGGATGACGTGGTCGGCCGGCTTGTCGCGCGACGCGGCGATCTCCTCGGGTCGACGAAGCTGCTTGAGGCCCTCGATCGTGGCGTGGGCCACGTTGATGCCGTTGGAGGATCCGAGGGACTTCGCGATGATGTCCTTCACGCCGGCCATCTCGAGGATGGCCCGGGCCGCCCCGCCGGCGATGACGCCGGTGCCCGGCGCGGCGGGCTTCATGAGTACGCGGCCGGCGCCCGAGGCGCCGAGGACCGGGTAGACGATCGTCGTGCCCGCGAGGGGCACGTCGAAGAGGTTCTTGCGCGCCTCTTCGATGCCCTTTTGCACCGCGAGTCCCGCTTCCTTGGCCTTGCCGTACCCGAGACCGACGCGGCCCTTGCCGTCACCGATCACCATCAACGCGGTGAAGGAGAAACGACGTCCACCCTTCACGACCTTCGAGACGCGGTTCACCTTGATGGTGCGCTCTTCGAACTGTTCGAGATCAGCCATTAAAACTCCAGTCCGGCGGCGCGGAGCGTGTCGGCGAATGCCGCGACCCGGCCGTGATAATCGAATCCGCCGCGGTCGAAGACGACGGCGGTGATGTTGGCCTCTTTGGCTCGCGTGGCGAGCAGTTCGGCGACGGCCTTGGCCCCGGCGATGTTGCCGCCGCTGGTCTTCTTGAGATCGGCCTCGACCGAAGAGGCGGCCGCCAAGGTGCGACCGGTCACGTCATCGATGATCTGGGCCGAGATGTGCTTGTTGGTGCGCGAGACGGCGACGCGCGGACGCTCGGCCGTGCCCGACAGGCGACGGCGGATGCGCGCGTGACGACGCTTGCGTAACTCCAGGGTTGTTCGTGCCATTACTTCGCAGCCTTTCCAGCCTTGCGCACTACTCGTTCGCCGAGGTAGCGCACACCCTTGCCCTTGTAGGGCTCGGGCTTACGGATCTTGCGGATGGACGCGGCGACTTGACCGACCACTTCCTTGTCGGCGCCCTTCACGATGACGCGCGTCGGCAGTGGCACCTCGAAGGTGATCCCCTCGGGCGCGTTGAACTTGACGGGGTGCGAGAAGCCCAGAGCGAGGTCGAGCACGCCCGGTCCCCCGTTGGCGGCGCGGTATCCCACGCCGATGATCTCGAGCTCCTTGGACCAGCCGTCGGTCACGCCCACGACCATGTTGGCGATCAACGTGCGCGTGAGTCCGTGCAACGAGCGGTACTGCGTCTCGTCGTTGAGGCGCGAGACCGTGAGGACGTCGCCACTCTGCTCGAGCGTGATGCCCTCGGGGATGACGCGGCTCATGGTGCCGTTCGGGCCCTTCACGGTCGCGACACCGTCGGCGACGTGAATCGTGACGCCGGCGGGCACGGTGATGGGGTTATTTCCGATTCGCGACATCAGCCAACCTCCGAATGGGTGCGGGGACTACCAGACATAACAGAGCACCTCGCCACCGAGCTTGGCCTTGCGGGCTTCGCGGTCGGTCATCAGGCCGTGACTCGTCGAGACGACGGCCACGCCGACGCCGCCGAGCACCTTGGGCATCTGGTCGGACTTCTTGTAGATGCGAAGTCCCGGCTTGGAGACGCGCTTGATCCCGATGATCGTCTTCTTGCGGTCCTCTGAGTACTTGAGCGTGATCTCGAGCTGGTTGCCGGGCTTGCCGTCCACTTTGGAGACGGTGAAGCCGGCGATGAAGCCCTCGCGCTCGAGGACCTTGGCCAGGTTCTCCTTCAGCTTCGAACTGGGCATCTTCACGGTGTCGAACATCGCGGAGTTGGCGTTGCGAATCCGCGTGAGCATGTCGGCGATGGGGTCGGTCATTGTCATGATCTACCTACCAACTCGCCTTGGTCACGCCGGGGATCTCGCCGGCGTGCACCATCTGACGCAAGCAGATACGGCACAGGCCGAACTTGCGGTACACCGAGCGCGGTCGACCACATCGCTGACAACGCGTGTAGGCACGCGTCGAGAACTTCGGGGTCTTCTGCTGCTTGATTCGAAGAGCTTTCTTCGCCATATTTACTTGTTCTCCTGCTTGAAGGGGAAGCCGTACGCGCGCAAAAATGCGCGTCCCTGCTCGTCGTTCGCGGCCGTGGTGACGATCGTGATGTCGAAACCACGCGCCGCGTCGATCTTGTCGTAGTCGACCTCGGGGAAGATCAACTGGTCATTGATGCCGAACGTGTAGTTGCCGTGTCCGTCGAAGGACTTGGGCGACAGACCTCGGAAGTCGCGGATACGCGGGATCGCGAGGCTGAGGAGGCGGTCGAAGAACTCCCAGGCGCGGTCACCGCGCAGGGTCACCTTCACGCCGATCGGCTGTTCCTCGCGGAGCTTGAAGCTCGCGATCGACTTCTTCGCGCGCGTCACGACCGGCTTTTGACCGGTGATGAGTTCGAGGTCGCGCTGGGCGCCCTCTAAGAGCGACGCCTGCTGGGTGGCGCGACCGACCCCGGAGTTCAGCACGATCTTCGTGAGGCGCGGCACCTGCATGATGTTGTCGAGGCCGAGCTCTTCTTTGAGCGCGGGGCGAATCTCCTCGTCGAAGCGCACCTTGAGACGGGGACGTGTGGTGGTGCTCACAAAACCTCCCCGCACTTGCGACAGACGCGGTGCTTCACGCCCTCTTCGGTCTTGTAGGCGACTTTGGCCGGACCCTTGTGGCTATCGCACCACAACGCGACGTTGGAGACGTCGAGCGGCATCAACTTGTCGATGATGCCGGCCTGCATGGTCGAGCCGGCCTGCTTGGTGTGGCGCTTGGCGATGTTGAGGCCGTCGAGGATCACCTTGTTGGCACCCGGCAACGCCTCTTCGACGTTGGCGCGCTCGCCGCGGAACTTGCCCGCGAGAACGTACACTTCGTCACCTTTACGGATCTTCATTACAGCACCTCCGGTGCCAGGGAAATAATTCGCATGAACTTCTTGTCACGCAGTTCGCGACCCACGGGCCCGAAGATGCGCGTTCCGCGCGGTTGCAGCTGGTCGTTGATCAGCACCGCGGCGTTCTCGTCAAACTTGATGTAGGAACCGTCGGGACGACGCTTCTCCTTGGACGTGCGAACGACGACGCAGCGAACCACGTCACCCTTCTTCACGGCGGCCCCGGGGATCGCCTCTTTGACGGTGCCGATGAAGACGTCACCGATCGAGGCGTAGCGACGACGCGAACCGCCGAGCACGCGAATGCACAGGACTTCTTTCGCCCCGCTGTTGTCAGCGACCTTGAGTCGACTCTCTTGTTGAATCATCGCGCACGCTCCACGACTTCGGTGAGGCGCCAACGCTTCAGCTTCGAGAGCGGACGGGTCTCTTGCACGCGGACCTTGTCACCGATCTTGGCTTCGTTCTTCTCGTCGTGCACGTAGAGCTTCTTCGTGCGCTGGACCGTCTTGCCGTAGCGGGGGTGGCTCACGCGCTCGTTGACGGCCACGACCAACGTCGAGTTCATCTTGTCCGAGACCACGATGCCCTCACGGACCTTGCGGGGATTGACCCTGTTTGTTTCGTTCGAGTCAGTCATGACTACTCACCTTCTCCTTGCGCCTCGGCGGCCGCGATCTCGCGCTCGCGCGTGAACGTCGCCAGGCGTGCGATGTCGCGGCGAACCTGGTTGAGGCGCGCCGAGTTGTCGAGCTGACCGGTCGCGAGCTGGAAGCGCATGTTGAAGAGCTCGCGACGCGACTCGGCGAGTCGCTCGAGCAATTCACGGTCGCCCAGCAGGCGCATCTCGGCAATTCGTTCACGGGTCTTCGCCATTAGATGCTCACTTCCGGCGTCCCGTGCGTGCCGGGACGAATAACGAACTTGGCCTTGATAGGCAGTTTCTGGATGGCGCGCTCCATGGCGGCGCGCGCCAGGGTCTCATCGACACCACCGAGCTCGAACATGATGCGGCCGGGCTTCACGACGGCGACCCAGAACTCGGGGTTGCCCTTACCGGATCCCATGCGGGTCTCGGCCGGCTTCTGCGTGACGGGCTTGTCCGGGAACACGCGGATCCAGACCTTGCCACCACGCTTCACGTGACGGGTCATCGCGATACGAGCGGCCTCGATCTGGCGCGCGGTGATCCAGCCCCGTTCGAGGGCCTGGATGCCGAAGTCGCCGAAGTTCAGCTCGACGCCGCCCTTGGCGTTGCCGGCGCGACGTCCGCGCTGCTGCTTGCGGTGCTTTACCTTGCGGGGCATCAACATGATTACTCGGCGTCCTTCCTGAAGTGCGGCGTGTCGTTGTGCTCTTGGGCGGTACGACGCTCGATCTCTTCTTCGACACTGAGCTGCGCCTCGACCTCGGGGGTCACGGCGAGCAACTCGACCGCCGCGACGTCGTCACCGTCGGTCACGACCTCTTCGACGACGTCGACCTCAACCGGCTCGGCCTCGACACGGCGGCGTCCGCCACCGGCGCGCACGACGCCCTTGGGGGCCGCGGACACGCCCGCTGCACCGACGGGGACGGCGTCGCCCGCGGCCATGGCGGCCTCGCGCACGATCTTCTCGTCGTTCGTCAACTGGTACGGCAGGATGTCGCCCTTGTAGATCCACACCTTCACGCCGACGCGTCCGGTCGAGGTGCGGGCCTCGCGGAATCCGTAGTCGATGTCCGCGCGAAGGGTGTGCAGCGGCACTCGGCCCTCACGGTAGGACTCGCGGCGAGACATTTCGGCGCCCCCGAGACGACCCGACGCCTGGATCTTCACGCCCATCGCGCCGGCCTTCTGCACGGTCTGGATACCGCGCTTCATGGCGCGACGAAAGGCCACGCGACGAAGCAACTGGTCACAGATACCCTGGGCGATCAGTGCCGCGTCGAGTTCGGGCTGCTTGATCTCTTGGATGTTCAAGGAGATCTTGTTCTTCTGACCGGTGATCTTCTCGAGGTCCTTCTTCAGACGCTCGGCCTCGGCGCCCCGGCGACCGATGACGATGCCCGGACGCGCCGTGTGGATGTCCACGCGGATGCGGTCCGAGTTGCGCTCGATCTCGATGCGACTGACGGCGGCACTCTCGAGCTGCTTGGTCAGGTAGTCGCGGATCTTCCAGTCCTCGATGACGAGTTCCTTGTAGCCGCGCTCCTTGAACCAGCGCGACTTCCAGTCCGTCGTGATACCGAGACGGAAACCGTAGGGGTTTACCTTCTGACCCATTACTTCGTCTCCTCAGTGGTGTCGTTCGAATCCGTCTCTTGCGCCCAATCCTCGACGGGCGTCACTTCGGCGAGCGTCTCGTCGAGCGCCTCGGCGGCGTCCTCGTCAGCGTCGACGTCGTCCACCTCGACGAGGTCTTCGACCGGGGTGTCCACGGTGTCGTACTCCATGACGTCGGTCTCGAACGCCTCGTCATCGACCTGGGCGTTGGCGTTCGCCTCGGCCTCCAGGGCCTCGTTCTCGGCGGCTTCGACGGCGGCGGTCTCGCGCTTGTTGAGACTCGCCTGTTGGTCGGCGCGACGACGCGACGACGCGACGCGGCGCGTGCGTGACACTGCGGCCTGGGCGCTACGGGCGTTGCGCAGCGTCTCGAGACGCTCGTCGTCGAGGCGACTCACGATGACCGTGATGTGGCACGAACGCTTGCGAATCTTTCCGGCGCGTCCGCGCGCCCGCGGCGTGAAGCGCTTCATGGTGATGCCCTCGTCGGCGTAGGCGGCCGAGACGAAGAGCTCGTCGGCCTGCATCGCGTCGTTCGTGACGGCGTTCGCGACGGCCGAGGCGAGGACCTTGCCGATCACGTCGGCGGCCTCACGGTTCGTGCCGGCGAGGATCTCGCGCGCGGTCGTGATGTCCTCACCGCGGATGAGGTTCAAGACGACGCGCGCCTTCGAGGCGGACATGTGGTAGCCGCGCAGCGTGGCCTTCGTGCCGGGACGTTCGTTCAACTTGGGACCGGTCATTAGCGCTTACCCGTCTTTTCCTGGCCGGCGTGGAAGCGGAAGGTCCGCGTCGGCGCGAACTCCCCCAGCTTGTGTCCGACCATCGACTCGTTCACGAAGACCGGGACGTGGCGACGCCCGTCGTGCACGGCGAAGGTGTGACCGACCATGTCGGGGATCACCGTCGAACGACGGCTCCAGGTCTTGATGACCTTCTTCTCGTTCGCCGCGTTCATCGCGTCCACCTTCTTCAAGAGGTGGGCATCGATGAAGGGACCCTTTTTGAGACTTCGTGACATTCTCTACCTACCTCCGCGCGCCGCGTCCACGGCGGCGACGAATAATTAACTTGTCCGATGGCTTCGGCAAGCGCGTACGACCTTCGGGCTGACCCCACGGCGAGACCGGGTGACGTCCACCGGACGTCTTGCCCTCGCCACCACCGAGTGGGTGGTCGACCGGGTTCATGGCGACACCGCGCGTCTGGGGGCGGATGCCCTTCCAGCGGTTGCGGCCGGCCTTGCCGATCGAGGTGAGTTCGTGCTCGGAGTTGCCGACGATGCCGAGCGTGGCGCGACAGTCGATGGGGACACGGCGCATCTCGGTCGAGGGAAGTCGCAGCGTCGCGTAGGCGCCCTCTTTGGCGACGATCTGCACGCCCATGCCGGCGCTGCGCGCCATCTTGCCGCCGCCGCCGGGGCGCAGTTCGACGTTGTGGACCGTGGAGCCGGTCGGGATGAAGCGCATCGGCAACGCGTTGCCGGTACGAATGTCGGCCTTGGGACCGCTTTCGACCATGTCGTCGACCTTGAGACCGTTCGGCGCGAGGATGTAGCGCTTCTCGCCGTCGAGGTAGTGCAGCAACGCGATGCGACAGGTGCGGTTGGGGTCGTACTCAATGGCCGCGACGCGCGCGGGGACGGCGTCCTTGTTGCGCTTGAAGTCGATGATGCGGTACTGCTGCTTGTGACCGCCGCCGCGGTGACGCGAGGTCTTGCGGCCGTAGTTGTTGCGGCCACCGGTCTTGGGCTTGGAGTCGAGCAGCGACTTCTCGGGCAGGGTCTTCGTGATGTCGGCGAAGTCCGACACCGTCTGGAAGCGGCGCCCGGGGCTCGTGGGTTTGCGTTGACGTAGCGCCATGGCAGTCCTTAGTTCTCGAAGAGGTTGATCGTGTCACCGGCTCTAAGGGTGACGATGGCCCGCTTCGTGCCCGGGCGCATGCCCACGACACCGGTGCGACGATTGCGCGTCGACTTACCCTTGCGGTTGAGAGTGTTGACGTTGGTGACCTTCACGTTGAAGGTCCGTTCGACGGCGTTGCGCACGTCGACCTTGGTCGAGCGCGGGTCCACCACGAAGACGTAGGTGCCCTTGTCCATCAGGGCGTAGGTCTTTTCCGAGACGACGGGGCGGATCAAGACGCTCATGGCATCGCGCATCAGCTGTTCTCCTTCAGACTCGGCAGCGTCTCGTCGGTGAAGAGGATCCAGTCACAGTCGAGGACGTCGTACGCGTTGACCTCACCGGCGTCGATGGTCTTCACGTTCATCAAATTCCGGAACGATCGCAGGGCCGTGGCGTCATCGCGACCCAGCACGACGAGGATCTTCCCCTCGAGGCCGAGAGCGTCCAGCGCGGTGATGGCGTCCTTGGTCCGGGGCGTCTCCCACGTAGCGAAGCCGTCGATGATCGCGACTCGCTCCATCGACGCGCGGTCCGACAGCGCGGAATAGAGGGCCAAACGGATCATCTTCTTCGGCGTCTTCTGGTCGTACTTGCGCGGCTTGGGTCCGAGAGCGATGCCACCACCCGGGTACTGCGGCGCGCGGATGGTTCCCTGTCGGGCGCTACCGGTGCCCTTCTGGTTGAACGGCTTGCGGCCGCCACCGCGGACCTCTTTGCGCGTCTTGGTCGACTGCGTACCCGAGCGCTTGGCGGCCAATTGCGCCTTGATCACCTGGTGCAGCACGGCCATGTTGGGCTCGATGCCGAAGATCGTCGGTTCGAGGTCGACACTGGTGAGCTCGGTCCCGTCGAGGGACTTACGCGTCACCGAGCGCTTCGCGGGCTCGGGTCGGTCCTTCTTGATCGGACCACGAAGGGTAAAGACTTCGGTCACCTGGCACCCCCGGCCTTCATCGGATTCTTCACCGACGTGCGAAGCACGACCGTGCCGCCGCGAGGGCCCGGGACGGCACCCTTCACGAGCACCAGGTGGCGCTCGACGTCGACCGATATCACTTCGAGATTCGTCGTGGTCACCTGAACGCCGCCCATGCGACCGGCCATCTTGGTGCCCTTGAAGACGCGTCCGGGCGTGGCGCAGGCGCCGATCGAACCGGGAGCGCGGTGGTGCTTGTGGTTACCGTGGGCGGCCCCCTGGCCCGAGAAGTTGTGGCGCTTCATGGCACCGGCGAAGCCCTTGCCCTTAGCGACGGCCGTGGCGTCGATCATCTCGCCCTTTTCGAAGGCGTCGGCGAGGATCTCCTGGCCGACTTCGTAACCCGTGACGTCATCGAGGCGAAGCTCGACGAGCTTCTTGCCGGGGGTGACGCCGGCCTTTTCGAAGTGGCCGAGCTCGGGCTTGGAGAGTGTCGAGAGGCGACGGGTGCCCCACGTCACCTGGACGGCCGAGTAGCCCTCCTTCTCAGGTGTCTTCACCTGGACGACACGAGCCGGGCTGACGCGAACGACCGTCACCGGGATCGCCCGGTTCTGGGCGTCCCAGACCTGGGTCATCCCCACCTTCTCGCCGACGATCGCTTTGGTCGCCACGTGTGCCTCTTCTCTTCCTCTGTGCGTCGGTTGCCGACACACAGACGCTCCGCCGGGTAACGAAACCCGAACGGAGCGCTCGACTGGTTTGGTTCAGCGTTCCCCAAAGGGCAACTGAACACTTCTTTTTTCCGCCCGAACTGCTTTATGGGGGCCATTAACGGTACACCATCGAGGCCCGCACGCGCAAAGGCGCGCGGGTCTCAAGGGGTATCAAACTTGACGGATCTTGATCTCGATGTCGACACCGGCCGGGAGGTCGAGGCGCTGGAGCGAGTCGACGGTCTTGGCGGTGTGGTCCACGATGTCCAAAAGGCGCTTGTGCACGCGCATTTCGAAGTGCTCGCGACTGTCCTTGTGCTTGTGGGGTCCCCGAACGACCGTGTAGCGGTGCTTCTCAGTCGGCAGGGGCACGGGGCCCTGGACCCTCGCGTTCGTTCGCTCGACCGTCTGGACGATCTTCGCCGTGGACTGATCCAGGACGCCGTGGTCGAAGGCCTTCAGCCGGATACGAATCATTTGTCGGTTGTCGGCCATGAATAACTACTTCAGGATCTTGACGACGCGACCGGATCCGACGGTTCGGCCACCCTCGCGGATGGAGAAGGTGAGACCCTCTTCCATGGCGATCGACTTACCCAGGGTCACGGTCATCTCGGTGTTGTCACCGGGCATGACCATCTCGGTGCCCGAGGGCAGTTCGATGGTGCCGGTGACGTCGGTCGTGCGGAAGTAGAACTGCGGACGGTAGTTCGCGAAGAACGGCTTGTGACGGCCGCCCTCTTCCTTGGTGAGCACGTAGACCGAGGCCTCGAAGTTGGTATGGGGCGTGATGGTGCCGGGCTTGCACAGCACCTGACCGCGCTCGACCTCTTCCTTCTTCGTGCCACGGAGCAACGCGCCGAGGTTGTCGCCGGCCTGTCCCTGGTCGAGGAGCTTGCGGAACATCTCGATGCCGGTGACGACGGTCTTGGTCGTCGGGCGAAGGCCCACGATCTCAACTTCGTCGCCGACCTTCACGACGCCCTGCTCGACCTTGCCGGTGACGACGGTGCCACGGCCGGTGATGGACATGACGTCCTCGATCGACATGAGGAACGGCTTCTCGGTGGCGCGAACGGGCTCGGGGATCCACGTGTCGACGGCGTCCATGAGTTCCATGACCTGGTCGCCGGCCGCTTCGTCGCCCTCGAGGGCCTTGAGGGCCGAGACGCGCACGATCGGGGTGTCGTCGCCGGGGAAGCCGTAGCTCGTGAGGAGCTCGCGAATCTCCATCTCGACGAGCTCGAGGAGCTCTTCGTCATCCACCTGGTCGACCTTGTTGAGGGCGACCACGATGTAGGGCACGCCGACCTGGCGCGCGAGCAACACGTGCTCGCGGGTCTGGGGCATGGGGCCGTCGGTCGCCGCGACGACGAGGATGGCCCCGTCGACCTGGGCGGCGCCGGTGATCATGTTCTTGATGTAGTCGGCGTGACCGGGCATGTCCACGTGGGCGTAGTGACGCTTGGCCGTCTCGTACTCAACGTGGGCAATGGAGATCGTGATGCCGCGCGCCTTCTCTTCGGGCGCCTTGTCGATCTGGTCGAAGGGCGTGAAGGAGGTACCGGGCAGGCGGGTGGAGAGGACCTTGGTGATCGCTGCGGTAAGAGTGGTCTTGCCGTGGTCGATGTGGCCCATCGTTCCGACGTTTACGTGCGGCT
>CALGFJ010000145.1 GCA_937881055.1 uncultured Acidimicrobiaceae bacterium
GCGATACTGGGCGTATGGACGAACGCAATGTCGTGGGCGGCCCTTTGGAGTCGTGCGGCACCGATCCCCTCACTGGGTTCTACCGCGACGGGTGTTGCAACTCGGGACCGGAGGATCTCGGGAGTCACACGATCTGCGCTGTGGTCACCGCGGAATTCCTTGAGCACCAACGCGGCATCGGTAACGACCTGATCACACCGATCCCTCAGTACGGATTTCCCGGACTGGTACCGGGCGACCGGTGGTGTGTGACCGCCGTCAACTGGCTCCGCGCCCACCGCGACGGAGCAGCGGCGTACGTGGTTCTGGCGTCCACGAACGAGCGCGCGCTCGAAATCGTGCCGCTCGAAGCTCTGCGAGAGCACGCCGTCGACGTACCGTCTGACCCGGGCGATCTGCGAGCGTGATTCGCTTCCGGGCCACCAACGTGGACTTCGCTGAAGAAGACAAGAAGATTGCGTGTCGTTCCGTCACTTCGACCTTTCATCGCTATCACGACGTGCACCTCGTAACTCCAGATGTTCAATGAAAGTTCACCTTCGGGTAACCATGGCTTGGTCCCGCGTTCAATCCGATTTGCAAGGATGGTGAATGAAGAACGTGGATGCGACAGGGAAGAGAATGGTTGATTTACAGGCGATGGAGACCTCAGGGGTGACGTCGCAGTTTCACAATGGTGACGAAGGTTGCAGCCTGACTTTGAACGAGTCGCCGACCGCGCCGCAAACTGTGAGCCAATTGCTCGACGATGCCCCGACGAGCCGGTTTCACCACCGTGCAGTCTTCATCTCCGGCATGGGCTTCTTCACTGACGCGTACGACCTGTTCGTCATCGGGACCGTCGCCGCCCTGGTGAAGGTCCAGTGGAACCTCTCGACGACGCAGACCAGCTGGGTCACCGGATCAGCAATCCTCGGGGCCTTCGTTGGTGCGTTCGTCTTCGGCCGCCTCGCCGACATATTCGGTCGCAAGGTCGTCTACACGGTGGTGGCCGCGATCATGATCTTCGGAGCTGTCGCGTCGGCGTTCGCTCCAAACTTCCTCTTCCTCGTCATCGCTCGTCTCATATTGGGTCTGGGCATCGGGGGCGATTACCCGGTCTCGGCCGTCTTGATGAGCGAATACTCCAACCGTGCGGATCGCGGGCGACTGGTCGGTCTGGTCTTCTCGATGCAGGCGATCGGCCTTATCGTGGGACCCCTCGTCGGAATCGTGTTGATCGCCTCAGGTGTGAATGACTCGCTCGTCTGGAGAATCTTGCTCGGTTTGGGCGCGTTGCCGGCCGCCGCCGTCATCTACTTCCGCGCGAAGATGCCCGAGTCGCCCCGATTCAAAGCACTCGTCCAGGGTCGAGCCGACCAGGCGGCCAAAGAACTCCACCAATTCGCCGACGGCGCGATTGACGCGACGTCCGTTTCCGACGACGGCAAACATCTCATGGGACTCCGACAGTTTCTCGCCAACCCCCGAATGCTCCTCATGCTCGTGGGGACCGCCGGGTGTTGGTTTCTCTTCGACTACGCGTACTACGGGAATACCTTGTCGCTCCCGAGCATCCTCACCGAGGTATCGCCGAACGCGAGCATCGAGTTGAAACTCTTCTTGACCCTGGCCCTCTTCGTGGTCTTCGCCCTGCCGGGCTACGTGTTGGCCGTATGGAAGATGGACCGAATCGGACACCGTCGGTTGCAGTTCATTGGCTTCGGTGTCATGGCGGCGTGCTTCGTCCTGCTCGGGGCCGTGCCATCGTTGACGACCTCCGTCGCACCATTCATCGCCATCTTCGGCGTGAGCTACCTGTTCACGGAGTTCGGACCGAACATGACGACGTTCGTCCTGCCCTCAGAGGTATTCCCCGTGACTATGCGAACGACGGGACACGGGGTGGCCGCCGGCGTGGGGAAGTTGGGCGCCTTCGTCGGGGTGTTCTTGGTTCCGCAACTCGCCGCTCACATCGGACTTCGCGGTTTGCTCTACGTCGCCGCGGGTGCCGCAGTCCTGGGCTTCGGGCTCACGAACGTTCTGCCGGAGACGTCGGGCCGATCGCTCGAGGAGATCTCGGGCGAGGAGACCCGAGTTGCGCGGGACCCTGCGTCCGTGCACGCCGCGTAGCTCCAGCAACGAATGGCTCGTGAAGGCTCCTCACGTGAGCGAGCCGCGGATGACTGAGAGAACTTTGAGCGCGAAGGACCACGGCGGCTTGACCGCGCCGACGTTGATCGCCATCGCCGGACTACACGTGATGTGGGCACGTGGTTCGTCTTTTCCGTTTCACAGTCGTGATGAACTCGCCGACTCAGTGGTCGGGACGAAGGAAGTTCCTTCGTCCGCTGCGTGTTTCGCCGTGGCGTTGTCGCTCATGGTTGCCGCCGTCGTCGTCGCCGGTGTCGTGCCCCTGCCGAGGCGCATTCGCGCACTCGCTCTTCGGATCATCGCGACAACTCTCGCGACCCGAGGTATCGCGGGTCTACTCGGGCGAACGTCGACGCTCTCACCGGGGAGTGAGTCGGCCGCCTTCAAACGACTGGACAAGCGCGTCTACGCGCCGTTGTGCCTCTGGCTCGCGGCCGGGGTACGTCGCTCGATGTGACGTTTCGGACGTCGCGTCGTCCGACGCGAAGCGACAACTCGTGCGAATCGAGCACTTGACGGTTCGGAGTTCTTCGGCCGGTCCGACGGCGACGCACGAGCCCTCGCTATGGCAGTATGGGGGCATGATCGATCACATCTCACTTCAGTGTTCCGACGTACCAAAGAGCGCTGCGTTTTACGACGCCGTCCTCGCGCCACTCGGTGGCACGCGCGTGATGGACTTTGGCGAGGTCATCGGATTCGGCACGCCGCCGATGCCGGATTTTTGGATCGGGGCCAATGCGACGGGCGAGGGCTTCCGTGAGTCGCACGTGGCCTTTTCGGCACCGAATCGCGCTGGCGTTGATGCCTTTTATGAGGCGGCCAGGGCCGCGGGCGCCGAGGTCTTGCACGAACCGCGTCTATGGCCGGAGTACCACCCGAACTATTACGGGGTCTTTGTTCGTGATCCCGACGGCAACAA
>CALGFJ010000146.1 GCA_937881055.1 uncultured Acidimicrobiaceae bacterium
GACTAGCCATACGCCAAATCTTTAACCCCGGCGTTGACGATTGTCGACTTTCATGGCGCAAGCACGGCGAAGAGGATTCGCTCAATGCGACAAATCATCCGCCAATCATGGACATCGAGCGACTGGGGCTCAAGAAACCGGGCTCGTTGATCGCGTGGCCGGGGTACTTCTCCCACACGGCCCTTCGAAGAGCGTGCGCGATCACGTCGTCACCCGCTCCACGGCGCATCAAATCTCGTAGCGAATGTTCGTCGTCAGAGAACAGACAGTTTCGAATAGCTCCGTCGGCGGTAAGTCGCAGCCGATTGCACGTGCCACAAAATGGCTGCGTGACGCTCGAGATGAGACCGATCTCTCCTTGACCGTCCACGAACGCAAAACGTTCTGCAGGCGCCGAACTGTCGGTATCGACGGCTTGGAGCGGCCAGCGTGCCGATACCTGTTCGAATATCTCTTTTCCGGGCACGAGTTGAGAGTTATCCCACTGGCCCTGTGCGTCGAGAGGCATGAATTCGATGAAGCGTACGATGCGACCCGTCTCGCGCGCGAACGCAGCGAAGTCCAAGATCTCGTCGTCGTTTTGTCCCCGCAATATGACCACGTTCAATTTCAGCGGCGACAGTCCCGCGGCTTCGGCAACGTCCATTGCTTCAAGGACGGTAGTGAGAACGCCCCGACGACGAATCGAGTTGAACCGCTCTGGTTTCAACGAATCGCAACTGATGTTGATTCTCTTTAGTCCGGCGTCCTTGAGTGACGGCACTAATGGCGTCAACAACATGGCGTTCGTGGTGAGGGCCAGGTCATTGAATCCGAGCTCGGAAAGTCGTTGGACGAGTGTCGGCAGATTCCTACGCACGAGGGGTTCGCCGCCGGTAAGTCGTAAGGCGGTGACGCCGAGTTCGCGCGCGACGCGCGCGACACGAACTATTTCATCAAAGGTCAAGAGAGCGTCAAGCGGCTGGAACGTCATACCCACTTCGGGCATGCAATAGATGCAGCGGAGGTTGCAGCGGTCCGTCACCGATATACGAAGGTCGTTGTGGATCCGACCGTAGCGGTCGACCAATTGTCCGCTGACGGGCATGACGAGTGGCCCGCGGTTCTCGGTCGAATCGCCGTTCCCAGCCCCACGAACATGTGGTCGCACCGAGACAAAGACCGGAGTGGGAGCGTCTCCGTCGAAAGTCGTCACGCCGACACTCGGCATTTCTCCCCGCAATATGAGTTCGGAAACTCGACCCGCTCCACGGGTCATTACCTTAATGGTCGCTTGTTGACACGTTCGGACCGTCGCACAACACGTCGATTCGTTCGCCGGACATCACGTCCCTCAGCGCTCGGGATTCGGCTCCTCGTTGGCGTTATCGACGAGGCGCCCCCAACTGCCCGACTTTCCGCCCTCTTTCCTCAACACCTCGAGATCATCGATTCGCGCGAGCGGATCTTCTTCTTGAAGGGAGTCGACGATGCTGAGTGCCGCGAACGCGCACGCGGTCAGTGCTTCCATCTCAACGCCCGTGCGTTGAGTGGCGGTGACGGTTGCGGTTACTTCGATGCCTCCTTCTTGGCGAGTCAATTCGACGTCGACATCGTTCAAATTGAGAGTGTGACACAGAGGAATGAGCTCCGACGTTCTCTTCGCGGCTGAGACGCCCGCGATTCGAGCACAAAGAACGGGGTCCATTTCGTCATCGCGAGGATCAAGCGCGCCAATGTCAGCCGAGGTAACAACCAGACACCGAGCCATGGCCAATCGCCGCGTCACGCGCTTGCTCGTGACGTCGACCATTCGCAGTTTTCCCGTGGCGTTGATATGGGAGAACTGATGTTCCATGATGTTCATCCCCCTTCACCTAACTGAATGGCAACAGACAACTCGAATTGCGCCAGACGTGACAGCCATTCGGCGCGCGGGCGTGTACTTGTTGCAATGAAGTGTACCGGGAGGCTCTGAGTTCCTCGGTGGTGTGCTGTCTTCTCTTCTCGACGGCGACGGAGTTGGCCGAGCCGAGTTCGCGCAGACCTGGATCGATATCCACACGTACTGCAAGAACCAACTGGAACAACGCGAAAATGGTGGCGAAAGCGAGAATATTGGACGAATGGCCACTTCACAACATCCGTGTAACGGTTTCTTTTCACGCGAGACGGTAATGGTGGACGAGGTCGTCCGAAGTGCCGACATCACTGCGAACGTGCAGGAAGGGACCAGCCAATGAAGAGAATGTTTGTCGCCCTCATTTTTCCCGCCGCACTAGCGATTGGGTCGCTGGGGCTCGGAGTCACGCTTCCAAGTGGAACTGCTGGGGCTGCCGAGCACGCGCATACGACCATGGATCACTCGTGGCACGGAAAGATCTCGAAGATCAACGCCAAGATGGGTGCAACGAGCTCATTCAGCTTTCGCACCGGGTCAAAGACCTACGTCGTTCACTGGGACGCTATGACTCACTTCACCATGGGAACCGCAAAGAACATCAGGGTGGGTGCGTTGGTCACGGTAACCGGTACGTTGAAGGGCATGACGATAACGGGTACGAAGTTCGACGTTTAAATTGCGACGTGAGGGGCCCGCGATAAATGGGACGTTGCAAGTCGAGCGAAACCAAGAAAGCCTGGCGACTCAGAGAGGAATTGAATGACCGAGTCGGACGCGACGTTCGTTCCCAGCGTTTCAGCTGGCGAGCCTACGTTGCTCGGTCGAGCCAGACCTTTCGGTTTGCCTCGCGCTCGAAATGTGATGGAGTCGTCTCATATGGAGAATGACGGATCAGAATCGAGTGACGTCAATGTCGGTTGAATCTCATGGCGTTTCGCCAGAACAACCCCCGAAGACAGTCAACGTCGGACGGCGAGTGTTCCTCGGCGTCGCGGCGCTTGGTGCGTTGGGCGTTGCGTTTGGCAACAGTGTCCAAAACTTCCTCGGAGACGCCTTCGGATCGGGCCTCGGCGGCCTTTTACCCTTCGGCGACCACTTTCGCATTTACTCGATCACCGGCACCAACCCGAAGATCAGCCGGGATAAGTATCGCCTGAAGGTGAGCGGTCTCGTGGAACACCCCACGACCTTCACCTTGGCCGACCTCCAGAAAATGCCGATGACCTCATTCACCAAAACCTTTCAGTGCGTGACGGGATGGCGGGTTCCCGATGTTCATTGGGAGGGCGTCAAGCTGTCGGACATCTTGGAACGTGTTGGAGTCCAACCTGGTGCGGTCGCAGTGAGTTTCGACTCCTACGATCACGCCGACACCGAAAGCCTCACGCTCGAACAGGCTCATCTGCCCGACGTGATCGTGGCCTACTCGATGCTCGGAGCGCCGGTTACGACCGAGCACGGCGGTCCCGTGCGTCTCTACGTCGCGCCGATGTTCGGTTACAAGTCACTGAAGTGGCTCTCAGGGATCCGTGTCGTCGACATCGTCGAACCAGGCTTTTGGGAACAAAATGGCTACCCCGTGAACGGTTGGCTCGACGGTACGACCGGTCCGAACAATCCTGACCCCGGGCTGACCTGAGATGTCGCTCACGCAAGCTACCGAAAAAACTGTGCGAGTGTTGCGCTTTGACCGCATGCAACGCGGCGCGCACTGGGCGAACGCTTTGCTGTTCTTCAGCCTGATGTTCACTGCGATACCGCTCTACTTCGGTTCATTCTTTGGCGTTGTGTTGCCGCGGCACGAGATTGAAATGATCCACCTTTGGAGTGGTCTTGCGCTGCCGCTGCCGATCGTCATTTCGCTGATCGGACCATGGGGTAGTGCGATGCGTCGCGACGTGCGAAGAATCAATTACTGGACTCGTCAGGAGACGCGTTGGGTGCGCACGCTCGGTAAGTCAGAGCTCGACACCGACAAGTTCAACCCCGGTCAGAAGCTCAACGCCATCTTCGTCGGTGCGTCAATCTTCGTGATGCTCGTCACGGGGGCGATGCTGCAGTGGTTCCGATTCTTTCCCGTGCCGTGGCGATCGGGAGCAACGTCCGTCCACGACGTCTTTGCGTACGCGATCTTCTTCGTAGTGATTGGTCATATTGTCATGGCCCTCACCCACGGCGAAGCGTTGCGGGCAATCTTCAAAGGCTGGGTGAACAAGAGCTGGGCCGAGCGTCACGCCCCGAGGTGGCTTGAAGAGGAACAGTTGGACAGCCCGACGTAGTGAGGAGCACCATTGCACGACATCTCGATGCACTCGTCACCAGTTCGACAGACGCTGCTCATTCAACGGTGTTCGTACGGTGAAGGGGTCGGGCTACGGTTGAGCGCTTTGACGCAGGAGAATTCTTCGCTCGACGAAAGGCGTTCACCTTCCTTCCTTGTCTGAATTGAGCGGTGACGTAGAGTCGGTTTGCTGTGGACGCCTAAATGTCGGCGACGACGACGGCGAGCGTCCCCATCACGGAATATTGCGAGCGATACGAGAATCTCAGCACGCTTGTTGGCCACGACGACAAGACCTTCGCTGTCGAACGAGAGCATCGCGTCAGGAGCGGCGTCAAGAAGTTCGATTAATACTCTGTCGGTAAGAAGAGTCACACGATCGTCTTGAAGAGATTGAATACCTTCGTGGAAGGCGGGTCGTATGAAAAGCGTAGTGGTGGAGGGAATTAACTAATCGCGAACAATCCTTTGCGTGGTCGACTTGATTCTGCAAATGGTGGACTAATTTCTCGTTCACGCGATGATTCTTTGTGCTTGATGTCCTCGCACCGCGTCACGATGAAGTAAAATTACTGGAGTGCGACGAAGGGGTGGTTGATGAGTCATCCCGGGTTGTCATCGTAGACCTCACTCCCAAACGGAACCTATGAGGTGAAGGTATGAGGCCCGCTAGGTGCAGTGGCGTCG
>CALGFJ010000147.1 GCA_937881055.1 uncultured Acidimicrobiaceae bacterium
AGACGGGACCTCCCCCGAGGAGTTCATTGCCCACGAGAATGATTCCGTAGATGCCCAGGTTGACCATCGCGCCGGACATCAGCGCCGACGCCGGTCCAGGCGCTTCGGCGTGCGCCTTGGGCAACCAGACGTGAAGGGGCACGGCACCGGCCTTCGACCCGAAGCCGAGAAGGGCCATCACGAAAATCGTCCCGCGCGTCGCGCCCGACAGATGCCGGGCGTGGGCCTCGATGTCGGTGAACGTCTGACCACCGGAGTGGGCCGAGAGCAGCACGAGCGCAAAGAGTATGGCGGCCGCGCCGGCGTGCGTCATGACGGCGTACCACTGGGCGGCGCTTCGCGCGGCTTCGCGTCTGGACTGGTCGGTCAGCACCAGCACCAGCGAGGTGAGGGCCATCATCTCCCACAGCACGAGGAACGTCGCCACGCTGGCGGCGAACGGCACGAGGAGCATGCTGGCGACGAACAACGGCAGCGCGCTCGATGCACTTCGGGTGGCGAAGCCGTGACTGGCGTAGCCCAGCCAATAGAGCGTCGACGCCAACGCCACCACCGAAATCGAGATGACGAAGAGGGCGCCCAACGGAGTGAGTACCAGTGTTACGCCAGTGAGCGGCAGGATCGCACTGGTGGAGAGCGAGATCGCATGGTCGCTGGAGAGCACCGACACCGCGGCCGCGATCGCCGCAACGCACGAGACCCACGTGAGCGCCACGGCCGCGCCCACGCGGCTCGACGCCGGTAACGCGCCACCGAGAACGGCCGCCATCACTCCGGCGAGAACGATTGTGACGACGTAGACCTCGTTCACCGCCCGGTCAGACCCCTCAACGCTTCGACGATCACTTCCGGACGAGGGGGACAGCCAGCGATATGAACATCGACGTTCACGACGTCGCTGACCGAACCTTCGACGCCGTAGGCACCGTTGAAGATCCCACAGTCGTGCGCGCAATCACCGAGGGAGATGACGAGTCGCGGTTCGGGCATTGCTTCTAGCGTCTTTCGCAGAGGTTCAGCCATGTTTTTCGTGACCGGTCCGGTCACTAAGAGGGCGTCAGCGTGACGAGGCGAGGCGACGAGTCTCACGCCAAATCTCTCCGCGTCATAGACCGGTGCGAAGGCGGACGTGACTTCAAGCTCACAGCCGTTGCACGAACCGGCGTCGACGTGACGTACTTGTAGCGAACCGTGAAGAGTCACCGCAGAGTGTTGCAATGTCGGCGCGTCGCCCAAGTCTTTGACGACCTTCGTGGGGTGAAGCACGGTTTGTAAAAGGAAACGAAACGACATAACTCCGGTTTTCCTCTTCGCGTGCTCGTGCGGACTATCAACAGTACCATCGAATTTTCACGTCGCGTTTTGCGAGAATGACCCTGGTAATGACATGAGTGGGCCGAAATTCCACGTCACACGTTGTTGTTACGTTTTATTTCATGACGAACTCGGGATTTCACGAATTCGATTTTCTCTTCGGCAAATGGAATGTCCAGAACAAGAAGTTGGTGGACCCCACCGATCCAAAGTGCGACGACTGGGTCGAATTCGTTGGCACGAGTGAAGTCATTCCCGTCCTTGACGGCTGGGGCAACATCGACAGGTTTTTCGTTCCCGATAGTTCGGAACAGCGCGCTTTCGAGGGCTTGACTTTTCGACTCTTCAACCCGTCATCCAGTGTGTGGAAAATATGGTGGAGTTCAACTCGGGCACCCGGCGTTCTCGACCCGCCGGTGGAAGGTTGCTTCGTGGGTGACCAGGGTGTCTTTGAATGCAACGACGTCATCAACGGAACGTCAGTACATGTCCGATTCGAATGGTTCGCTGACGTAATTTCGCCGAAGTGGCAACAATCATTCTCGTGGGACGGCGGACAGTCTTGGAAGCTCAACTGGACAATGGACTTCAGACCAATTAACGCCGCGGCGAGTGGGTCCCACTGAACCGACGGCTTTCGGAGCTATCGCCATTCTTCAATTGCTCGGCCGAGAGTCTCACTCACCTCCGTTCGTAACAGCGCGGCTAGCGACGACGCCGTGACCTCACCGGATTTGAGGCGATCGGTTGCGTGAAAGCAGTCCCAAAGGCGAACGAGTCCGCCCTCACCGTCAGAGTCGAACACCTCTGCCGCGATGCGCTGCCACCGATACTGGTACCAGACGTAGTTCAGCGGGCTCATCGGATCATCACCGCCCGTGTAGTGGGTTTCGAGATCCTCGAGCGTGCTGTATCCCTCAGTGCGCATCCGAGCGTCAAGGCGTCGACTCTGAGTTCCCACGATGGAGAGCACCTCGAGCGTGCTCAGACATTCCGATTGCCTCGTGGCGACGAACGCGTGGAGGGCCAGGTTCGCGAAGATCTCGCCTAACCAGAAGGTCGGCAACCTGAGATCCCCGAGCACTTCGAATGCGTGACCGAGCTCGTGGATCGTGACGAGGTCGAAGAATGGCTGCAGGTCCAAGCCACCTTCGCCGTCGGGGTATGTTGCCAGCAGTCTCGTATAGCCGCCCGGCGACGCCTCGTGAAGGTCCTGTCCTATCGCGATCCAGAATTCTCCGCTTCCGGCGGGCATTACCACGATGCCGGGACGGATCTGACCAACGTCATCGTTGAAGAACGGCAGGCCGTAGGGCTGCCTGCTCTCCCAGTCCACGTCATCGGCGACGATGACGGCGATGTCGGGCTCGACTCCCGAAAACAGGCGACTGAAGTAGACGTACGCGTCCGCGGCGATATCGGCCGCGGCCCGCGCACGTTCCAGTGACCCATTGCTGTAACGCACTTCAAACGGATAACCGCCGAGTTGCGCAAGTCCTGATCCCATTGCCATTGACAAAAACCTACCGGTGAATAGACGCCAGGATGAACCGCAACTTCAACGCGATGACAAACGCGATTGCTCACGAGTCACAGATCTGGGACTGACGAGGCGGAGTGGGATTCCTTCCCCAGAATTCATGAAGTCCTCTATTGCGTCGATAGTCCTCTACTCGACGAGGAGCGCCATGATCGGGTTCGTCCCGTCCGTCGTGCGCGACTGGTAGAAGGACTGGACCTCGGTAAAATCCGAGAGACGCCACTTGCCGTTCTCGACTCCTTTGACTTCGCGATTTATGAAATGCTTCGTCCATGAGGCATCTCGGTCGACTTTTGTGTTGCGTCACCGTGGTTGCAACCGCGTTCTTGGTGCCAATGAACTCAGCGTTCGGGCAGTCAGAGTCGCTATCCACCACGAAATGCCTGAATAATTCAAACGGCTGTCCAGCGGTCGTCGGGCAACTGCATTCCCGCACTTCTCAGCGTGAAGTATCTCGCTTCTTGCGATCCCTCATTGAAGCGGATTTGACAGGGTCGCCTCCACTTGGCGTATACGGAATCCACGGCTGTAGCAACCCAGGATCGCCGTCATTTAAGGTCACGTGCTATCTCTGGCCGTCCGCACCAAAGATGGATCTGGTCAAGCTCGAGGGCGCGTTTAGGGCGTCCAAACTGTTTCGTAATGTGAAGCTACGAAACCCTTCGTCGCCGTTGCACTGACCTCTTAGGTGACCGAGGCCCGGCCGAGACGTCCGGCGATCGCTAGTACTTGATGGGCCCCGTCCGCCTGGCGG
>CALGFJ010000148.1 GCA_937881055.1 uncultured Acidimicrobiaceae bacterium
GGATCGAACCCACGACCGAGGGATTATGAGTCCCCTGCTCTAACCACTGAGCTACGGCCCTTCAGGCAATGACGGAATTAAAGCTCCCAGAGCAGGACTCGAACCTGCAACCTAGCGATTAACAGTCGCTTGCTCTGCCAATTGAGCTATCTGGGAATGGACTCGAAGGTAAGAAACATTAGCACCTACGACTTGAAGTTACTGTTGGGCAAACCACTGCAGGAGTCGCTCGGCGTCCAGACTCTCACGAACAAGTCGTCGACACCTCGCGATGCGCTTTGTCATTCCTTGACGCGAGATGCCTTCCGCACGAGCGATCTCATCAATTGACATGGTTCGAAACGTGAACTGCCAGAACGCGTCGAAGTCATCACCGCATATTCGGCGGAGCGCGTCAATAACCCACGAGGGCGGATCGCTGACCTCGCGTCGCATTCTGAAGTCGGTGTCGTCATCCAACTCGGTCGTTCCGTAACGACGGGCCTGCAGTTCGCGGTTCAACTGCATCGTCTCGTGCGCCTTGGCTTGCGACACACCGAGCGCCTGAGCCACGTCGCGTTTGGTCAAATGCTTCGTCGGATCGACACGAATCAACTTCTGCAACTTCAGTATCAGGCGCATCTCTGAATCGGTCAATCCCGCCTGCTGCTGCACGGCCTGGTTGACCAGCTTCATGATCCAGTAATTGGCGTACGTCGAGAATCGATTTCCCTGCTCCGGATCGAAACGGCGCAGTGCGTTGACGAGCGCCTCGACGCCGGCCGCTTCGAGTTCGTCGTTACCGAATCGGTAGCCGCGTTCGACGACTCGTGTTCGAACGAGACCCAAGGTGGCGCGAAGCAACGTCGATTCGGCCTCCTGGCCGGCGTGACGCTGGCGGAGTAAACGTCGACGTTCGGTCGGCTCCAACGATCCATGCGCGAGGAGTTGCTCGCCTCGGCGCCCCTGTTGGATGAGAGGGTACAGACTCCGCTCTTCCTCCACGCTCAACGGGGCGGTCATTTCGAGTCCGCCGATGATGCCGAGGGTCTGTCCGGTCACGACGACCTTGACGAGGTTCGTTCAACGAGCCACTCTCGAAGTTCGTTCTCGGCGAGATGACCGGAGGGACTCTCGAGCAGGACGAGCCGTTCCTTGACGTCACGCACGGTCACGTCGGCGACTTCGGGCGTCATCGTGCCGTCATTGAGATCGCGGGCCACGTTCTTCAATTCGACGTTGACCGCGCTGCGGATGAGTTGCGACACGACGGCGGTCACGTCTTCAATGGTGTACTCGCGATCGAGTTCGTCGACGGCGAGTTGACTGAGAACATGCGCCGCTTCTTCTTCCCCTCGGCGATCGAGGTCATCGATGACCTCGGAGAGCGAACGATCACTGGAGAGTCCCTCGAAGATCTCGCGCTGCACGTCGTTGACGAAGTACGCCGCGACGAGTCGATCCTTCACGTCGTTGGGAAAGTGCACTCGGAGACGAAGCGCCTCGAGACCGGGACGAGGCATCGGCGTACCCGAGGCGCGCGGTTGGGTGGGCGCATCCGGCTCCGACTCATTCGTGGCTCGCACCTTGGGATTGCGAGCGAGTTCGGCGACTCTCGGTCGCAGCAGAGACTCCTCGAGTCGTAGGGTTCCGGCGACCTGCATGACGTACTGGTCGCGAACCAGTTCACTCGGGTGTTCGGCGAGGACGTCCATGGCGTGTTCCGCGGCCCGACCACGGCCTTCGGCGGTGGCGAGATTCGCGCTCTCGAGGACCCGGTCGAGTCGGAACTGCAAGAACGGAACGGCGTCGGTGACGGACTTTCGAAGAGCTTCGGGGTCCTTCTGAGCCAGCTCGGCGGGATCCGAGCCCTTGGGTAGTCGCGCGACGAACACGTCGACTTCGTGTTGACGTTCCCACTGGTAGACCGACGCGGCCGCGCTCTGTCCGGCCTTGTCGGCGTCGTACGCGAGAACGATTCGTTTGGCAAAATTGCGCATCGTCTTGAAGTGCTCTTCACCGAGCGCCGTGCCGCACGTCGCCACGGCCCGCGGCATGCCGGCGGCGAAGAACGCGATCACGTCCGTGTAGCCCTCACAGACGATGATCTCGTCGGACTTGATGACGTCGTCCTTGGCCCAGTTGAGCGCGTAGAGCGTGCGGCGCTTGGAGTAGATCGCGGTCTCGGGAGAGTTCTTGTACTTCGCTTCGACTCGGCCGTCGGAACGAGCGGCCCCGTACGGCGGCGGCAGGATGCGACCGCCGACGGCGATGGCCTTGCCGCCGGGATCGAAGATCGGGAAGATGATTCGCGCCCGTAGCGCGTCCTGGCGACGATCGCCCTTGTTGACGAAACCCAGTCCCGTGTCGAGCAGCACCTTCTCCGTGAACTTCAACCCCTTGGCCAGACCGTCCCATTCATCCGGAGCCCACCCGAGCTTGAATTGACGCGCGATGTCGCCGCCGATGCCGCGCGCCTTCAGGTATTCGCGGGCCGCTCGGGCGTCGGGCGAGTTCAGCAGTCGCTCGTGATACCACGTCACAGCCTTTTCCATCGCCGCCAAAGTCTCCTGGCGTTCCTTGCGGGCCGGTCCGGCGTTCGCGTCATCGTGCAATTCAATGCCGGCGCGGTCGGCGAGCTGTCGCAGGGCGTCCATGAAATCCAGGTGTTGGATCTCTCGTACGAAGGTGATCTGGTCGCCGGACGCTCGGCACCCGAAGCAGTAGTAACGGCCCTCTTCGGCGTTCACCGAGAACGATGGCGTCTTCTCCCCGTGAAAGGGGCACAGGCCCGTCCAGCGGCGCCCGGACTTCTTCAGCGCCACGGTCTCGCTGATGAGGGCCACGATGTCCGTCGCCGAGCGAACCTGCGCGATCTCGTTCTCCGATATGGCCATAGGAAGAAGGTACCGGTTCCACCCCGCACTCACATCGGACACGCGATGCCCTCTGCCTAAACTCTTGCCCGTGTCTGAATTCTCGGTCGAAGCCACGAATATCGTTCGAACGTTCAACGACGGTGACTTTCGTGCCCTCGACGACGTCTC
>CALGFJ010000149.1 GCA_937881055.1 uncultured Acidimicrobiaceae bacterium
GTGGGCCGTGCAGGACTTGAACCTGCGACCCCTTGCGTGTCATGCCCATATTTCCTGTTCACCGGTGCTTTCTGACGTCCAAATCTCGCCAGACCGTAGCACCTTTTGTCCACTGAGATTTGCCATTGTTTGGCTACATTCTCCGGCGTTGCTGACAGCGTTGCTGACGGACTGCCCTTGCAAACCACGCAAGGGGTCATAAAAGCTGAGCGGCCGATGTACGAAGTGGAGTCCTTGAAGGTTGAAGATCGACGCAGCTCGAGTTGATCCCCGATGCGTTTAATTAAAGTTCAATAGCGCCTTTGGCGTGGATTGGTGGACGACGTTCGTTCGACTGTTGGCTTCTGTTGGCTATGACGGCACCTTTAGCACCGAGCACGAAGGCGCGAGAGTCTCAGGTGTTGACGGAATTCGAGAGGCCGTGCAGCGTCTGACCAGGGCACTTGCCAATGCGCACGTCGCCCAGGCGGGTGAGGCCGAACAACTACTCCAGGGGTTCCAGTGGTGTGCTCGCGGGCTCACGCTGTCGATACGCCACGACGGCAATTGCGGTGAGACCGATTCCGACACCTACAATCTGGATCGCAGTCATGACCTGACCGAGGATTGCGACGGCGGCGACCGCGGCCACGAGAGAGCTCAGGTTGCCAATCACCGATGAGATCGAGGCGTCAACGTAACGGTGCGCCCAATTCATAATCAGATGACCACTACCCGGCACGATGGCGAGCAGGATGATCCAGAACCAGTCGCCTCCATTGACCCTGCCGAGATGTTGACCCGTGACCAAGACAACGAGCGAAACTGCGAAGGCCGCCGTGATCGTCGCGCCGGTCGTGTACTCCAACGCGTCGAGGTGGCGGCGCGACCGTTTCGAGACTAACCAGTAAGCGGTCCAAAAGAGGAGCGCGCCAAAGGCGAAGAGGTCGCCGTCGATCTGTTGGTGACCATGCGACTTGGCGCCCACCACTGTGAACACGACTCCGACCATCGCTAAAGCAATCCAGATAATGTCCCAGCCATGGAACGATTCGCCGAACATCCGTCGCGCCAACAAAAAGACGAGCGCCGGTTGAAACGCCCCAATCAGTGAAGCGACCACGATGCTCGTGAGTTTCACGGCACTGTAGAACGCTATGAGATCGCCCGCAAAAAGTAGACCGCCGAGCCAGCTGTACCTCATCGTCATCCACGTCAAACGGCGGCCCGTCGCGAAGGTGATGGCGGTCAGTACCACTGCACCAATCCAAAGCCGGTAGAAGGTCAACGCCACCGCCGACGAGGATGCGAGTTTCACGATGATGCCGCCGAAACCCCAGAGGGCCGCCGCCACTACCGCCGCACCCAGGCCGAGAGTTTTCCATTTCTTCTCACCTAACCGCGAAGATTCATTCCGCGGGTTCATCTCAGCGGCACGTAGGAGAAAACGTTGTCGAATCGAGACGCGTGGCGCGGCGTGGCGTATGGCGATTCACGTCGTCTTTGAGGTCATTCGCCAATTCGAATCTCCCGCGAAGCGTCGAGCGGGACCGATCGCGGGTGCGACGCGAGCAGCGATTTGGTGTACTCGTCTTGCGGATTGTGAAAGACCTCGGCCGCCGCACCGATCTCGACGATAACGCCGAGATGCATGATCGCTACGCGGTCGGCGACTTCGGCGATCACCGAGAGTTGGTGGGCGACGAAAAGGATGGCGAGGCCCAACTCGTCACGGAGATCAAGAAAGAGGTTGAGAAGCTGGGTTTGGATCGACACGTCCAGAGCACTTACGGCCTCGTCGGCGATCAGTACCTCGGGACCGATGGCCAGGGCGCGCGCCACCGCGACGCGTTGACGCTGTCCCCCCGAAAGTTCACTCGGGTGGCGCACCGCCGTGGACGCCGAGAGGCGCACCAAATCAAGGAACTTCGACACGAAGGCGTCGCCGTCTTCACTGCCGGGTTGGTGGTGGACGCGGCCAGCCTCGAGAATCGCCGTACCGACCGTCATTCTCGGGTTGAGTGAGGCGTACGGGTCTTGAAAGACCATCTGCATGCGCCGTCGAATCTCGCGCAGCTCGTGACCACGGGCGTCGCGAACGCTGCGACCGTCCACCGTGATCACACCCTCGTCCGGCTCGACCAAGCGAATCAGCATTCTCGCCAGTGTGGTCTTGCCGCTCCCCGAGCCACCGGCGAGACCGAGGATCTCACCTTTGGCGAGGTCGAAGCTCACGTGATCGACCGCCAGCGCGCTGTCGCCCGGTCGCCGTGTCACGAACTCCCCCAGGGAACGACGCAACTTGAACCGCTTGGTGAGATCCTGCACGCTGAGCAGTGTCTCACTCACGCGCCACCCGCTTGGCTGGTCACGCTGACGCTCCGCACGAAAGGACAAGCGGTCGCGTGGGCATCACCCACGGCTTCGAGGCTCATGTCGACACCCGCGCACTCAGGTCGCGCGAAGGCGCAGCGACCGGCGAACGGACATCCCGGACCTGTCGCACCGGCGGTGGGCGGTTGACCAGGGATGCCGGCGCGTCGAACGTGATGGCCGGCCGACTCGAGACTCGGGATCGACTCGAGCAATGCCCGCGTGTAGGGGTGCTGCGGCCGGGCGCATATCTCGGCGACCGGTCCGGCTTCCACCACGTAGCCGCCGTACATCACGGCGACGCGCTGGCAGGCCTGGGCAATGACGCCGAAGTCGTGCGAGACGAGCAAGACCGCCATGTTGAGATCACGACGGCGTTGCTCGATCAACGTGAGAATCTGCGCCTGTGTGGTCACGTCAAGCGCCGTCGTCGGTTCGTCGGCGATCAAGAGTCGAGGACCGGCGGAGATCGCGATGGCGATCATGACGCGCTGGCGCATGCCGCCGGAGAGTTCGTGCGGGAAGGCGCGATAGCGCTGCTCTGGTCGGTCAATCTCAACGCTCGCGAGCAGTTCAATCGCGCGGGCACGGGCGGCGGACTTGTTCATTCCCGCGTTCACACGCAGGGTCTCCGCCACCTGTTCTCCGATCCGCTTGGTGGGGTTGAAGCAGCTGAACGGGTCCTGGAAGATCATGCCGACGTTGTGAGCTCGGTGATCGCGGAGTGCTTTCTTTGACATGGCCATGACGTCACGATCGTCGAACTGAACGTTGGCCGTCATCTGGGCGTGCGAAGGCATTAGGCGAATGATCGACCGACACGACAGGCTCTTGCCAGATCCCGACTCACCAACCAGACCCACGGTCTCGCCTTGCTGCACCTCGAGGTTGACCCCTCGCACGACCTCGGTGAATCCCCCGCGAGCGGGGAACGCAATTCGCAGATTCTCGATCGTCAGCAGACTCATCGTGACCCCAAGGTAAGGTCGCCCCTCGTGATGCCGTCGCCAATGAGACTGACTCCGATGCCGAAGAGCATGAGCACGACGCCCGGGATCGTCGTGATCCACCACGCGGAGAGCAGGTAACCCTGCCCGCTCGCGATGATCGAACCAAGGTCGGCGCCGGGCGCCTGTTGGCCGAGGCCGAGGTAGGACAGTCCCGCAATGACGAGCATGTTCACCACGACGTCGACCGTGGAGTAGACGAGGCTCGTGCGAATCAGGTTCGGTAACGCGTGACGAAAAATAGCCCGAAGGTGCGAGAAGCCGAGCGCCTTGGTCGCCATGATGAAGGGCTGTTCGCGCATGACGAGCATCTCAGAACGCGACAGTCGAAAGTACAGAGCCCACCCGACGATGATGATGCCGATTCCGACACCCTTCAGACCTGGCCCGACGATCGCCACCACAGCGAGGACGAGCACGATGAATGGAAAGGCGATGACCGTGTCCGCGACGCGACCGATGACCGCATCGAACCAGCCACCGACGTATCCGGAGATCGTCCCCAACGTGACGCCGACGATGAGCCCGAGGTACGTTATGATCGCGACCACGAGTAGGTCAACGCGCAGGCCGTAGAGCACGCGGCTGAAGACGTCGCGGCCGACGAAGTCCGTCCCCATCCAGTGGTGCCACGAGGGTGCCTGGAGCGAGTCGACAATATTGATCTGGTTCGGATGGTAGGGCGCGATGTAGGGCGCGAGCAGCGCCGCTAACACCATCATCGCAATGATCACGAGGCCCGTCGACAGTTCCCAATTCTGCGCCCGGAGGAACGAGCGCCATAGTCGATAGATTCGTCGTCGCTTCATGACCGGTCGGGTGGCGAGATCAGACACTCTTCGCTCCCGGTCGCACGCGAGGGTCGACCGCCGCCTGCAGCAAGTCGGTCCCCAGGTTGAGGAGAACCACCAAGGACCCGGCGAGGACGGCGAGGGTTTCGACGAGCGGGTAGTCGCGCTGTTCGACGGCCTGGAACAAAAGGGTACCGAGACCCGGAATCTGGAAGACCTGTTCCAAGACCACGGTCCCGCCAATTAAGAAGCCGACGCTGACAGCGAGCACCGTGACCGTCGGCATGACTGCATTTCGAAACACGTGACGAATGAGGACCCGACGGGTCGTGAAACCGCGGGCCCAGGCCGCCTCGACGTACTCGAGGGCCATGGTGTGACGAATGCTCGAGCGTAGCGTTCGCACGATGATCGCCAACAGCGACAGACCGAGCGCGATCGCTGGCAGCGTGAGCGAACGCACGATCCCCCCGAAACCCGCGCCGTATCCCGAAACCGGCAACCACCCGAGCTTGAGGCCGAAGATGATGGCGAGTATCAGCCCCGACCAGAACGTTGGCATCGCGAAACTGACCGACGTGAACACTCGAACCGCGTGATCGGTCGCGGTCTCAGCCTTCAGCGCTGCGATCACCGCCAGTGGCACTCCGAGCACAATGGCCACGATCGTCCCGTAGCTGATCAAGGCAATGCTCGGCACGGCTCGCTGAGTGATCAGCGAAGAGATGCTCTGGCTGAAGGTGATTGATTGACCAAAGTGGAACGTCACGAGGTGGCCCAGGAACAGCCAGAACTGCTCCGGTAACGGCTTGGTGAGACCGAGGCGCGCGCTGACGAGATGGATCTCCCTCGGCGTCGCCCGCGGACCGAGCATGTTCGCGATTGGATTGCCCGGCACGAAGTGAATCAACATGAAAGCGAAGAAGGCCACGCCCAGTAGCTGAACCACGCTGGTTCCGATTCGCCGAACGACGTACGCCCCCATCGCTACGCCACGGCACCAATCATCTCGGGACTACCTGACGTCAACTTGGAGCATTGACTCTTTCTACTTGGCGAGCCACGTGTACTGCAACGAGTCCGCGCCCAGAGGGTCGAGCACGGTGCCACACACGTTGTTGCGATGCGCGTTCAGGAACGGCAGGTCCATGACGTTGATGAACGGCGTTTGATCCTGCATCGCGGCCTGAATCTTCGGCCACTGGATTACCTGGGTCGCTTCGCTCGCGGTGTGGTCGAACGTCGTCACCATCTTGGCGATGGTCGGATCGTTCCACCACGAGTAGAAGCTGTAGCCGCCTCCGCCGTAGGTGGTGACGAACGTCGCGTACTCCTCGGGCACCGTCACGTCGCTCGTGAACTCGGCGTACGGGAAGGTCATGTCGTACTGACCCTTCATGTACAGTGCGGTCTCGGTCGCTTGGTCCACGGCCTGCAACTTCACGTGGACGCCAATGGATGCCCACTCGGCTTGGAGGATAAGCACGAGGTTGGTGTACTCGGCGTAGCCGCTCGGGTACTGCAACGTGATGGTGAAGCCCTTCGGGTAGTCGGACTTCGCCATGTACGATTTGGCGAGACTCAAGTCGTAGCTGTAGGGCTTGACGACACTGTTCGGCGCGTCGTACTTCAACTGCGGCAGGACGCTATTGGGGATGGTGCCCAGCCCGTCGAAGACCGTCTTGTTAATGAGCGGACGGTTGATCGCGTACTCCAGGGCCTTACGCACATCGAGATTCTGGAAAGGCTTGCGCTTGAAGTTCATCCACAGGCCGACCCAGTAGGGGATCTTCACCGACTGGAGGGTCAGGTTCGAGTTGCTCTTCACGGTCGCGACCTGGTTGAACGCGATGCCATCGGCCATCTGAGCCTGATTGTTCTCGACGTCGAGCAGTCGCGTGTTGTCATTCAACGCGTACTGATAGGTCACCGAGTTGAGATAGGGCAAGCCGGGCTGCCAGTAGTAAGGGTTCCGCACGAAGGAGATCGACGAGCCACGAACCCATTTGCTGAGCTTGAAGGGACCAGTGCCCACGGGGTTGTCCCAGAACTTGGTGCCTTCCTTCGTGACGAGGGCCTTGGGCACGATGAACGCGTCAAAGATGCTCATGTTGTAGATAAGGCCCGGCGTCGGCGCCGTGAGCGTCATCAACACCGTCGAACTGTTGACCGCTGTCGCGCTCTTGAAGCCGCCCGACAGTACTGCGGTCTCGTCCAGTTTCGGGTTGGCGAAATAGTCGAGTGAGAAGACGACGTCGGCCGCAGTGACCGGCGTGCCGTTCGAGAATTTGATCCCGGGGCGAATATGGAAGGTGTAACTCATTCCGTTGGCCGACTCGGTCCAACTGCTCGCCACGGCGGGAACGATGTTCTGCGTCTTGCCCGTGGGGTCGGGCATCACGAGACCCTGGTACAGCAAGGTGTCAGCGAAGATGTCGCCATTGCCGTTCGTTGGAAAGAAAGGATTAAGGGTCACGGGGCCGGCTTGGCGGGCGTAGACGAGGTTGCCGCCCTTGACCGGAGTGCCACTGCACACGAGCTGCGACGCAGTCGCCGACGACGTGACGGCGAGCGGCGCGACGGCCACTGCCGCGACGAGTGACGTTGCGAGGAGAGCGGAGACGGCGAGTCTCGAACCTCCCCGTTCCCTCAGTTGCTTCACTTTGGACACGACGACCCCCCCACGGTTCGACAGGTCCGGTGCCCCCACGACCCCGGATCCGGTGTTGCAATCTTTGGGCAACCATACGTGACGGATGTCGCTAAAGCAAGGCGGACGTCCAATAAAAAACAGTCAGCTCTACTTGATCGCCAGCGCGTTCGCCGGGGAGCCGATGCCCCCCGTGACGTTCAGTGGAGCGCTGGCCAGAAGGAACTCGTAGACCCCGTCGATGGCGCAGTCGTCCGCCAGATCCTCCAGATTCCAGAGTTCGCCGATTGCGAATCCGAGCAGTCCAATCAACACCCGGTGCAAGAAGCCGTACGGTCGAGCGGCCTCAGAGAAGTCCGGGGGCCATACCTCGGTCGCGAATGAATCCGAGACGACGGCGGCGGCACCACTGTCCCAGAGGTACCGGGCCATCGCTTCAGTGTGTTCGATTCCCGGCGCACGCAGCTCCAAGGCGAGCGAGCGTCGCGCCTCGTCTCCCAGTTCCCGATAGTTCGCGAGGAATCCAGTCCGCACTACGATCGCACAGCCCTCACTGAACGTGAGGCCCGCGGCCTCGCGCGCAGCTTCGAGGTCCGCTACGGATATCGAGCCATCGGACGAGGGTAGGAGTTCCCCCTTCGCGTAGTCGCGCGCGACGTCCAACAAGACGCCCCGCGTCACGACACCGTGGCGCGACCAGTGATCGATCGTGTTGAATCCTCCGCCGAGGACGTCGTCGACCGATCGACCGTTGTAAAAGACGCCGGGTCGAGCGGCGATATGCGCGAGCGAGTCCCATTGGCTTGCAATCTGAGGAAAGTAGTCATCGAGGACGTCGTCGAGGTCCTCGACGGCCTCGGCTCCGCCGCGCAACACCCGATGACGCGCCGGCATTCTCGTCGAATCCAGCGGAGGGTCGAAGGCCCAGACCGGCGTGTCGAGGCCGAACGTCGCTCCACGGCGCACCAGACCGACGGCGGCGCGCACTATGTCGGACGTGATCAGATTGAGTCGACCAATCGAGTCGTCGGCGCCGTAAAGTCCCCACGCGGTCCCCGCCCCGGAGAGGTCACGGGGAAGTTCGTCATACGTAGGACTCGTGGCCACGGGCTACTTCCTAGTCGGCGGCGCGAAGTTCAGAGAACGCCGCGTCGGTGGCCGACAGGGCGAGCTCCAGATCCGCATCGGTCAGCGCGGCCGAGATGAACCAGTTGTGGCGTGGGTGCAGGTACAGTCCGTGACGCAACGCGCTCGCCGCAAACCTGTTGGCTATCGCCTTGTCGACGTCGCCCACAAAACTCATGTACGGCATCTGTGAGGGTCCGGTTTGGAGCACCTCTATCCCCCAGCGTTCGGACTGTTCCGCCAATCCCGCTCGCAGCGCATCACCCATTGCGACCATGCGCCCGACCGCATCGTCACGCTGCAGCACCGTGAGCGTGGCGAGACTGGCGGCCATCGGCACTGACGAGAACCAAAATGATCCGGTCGTGAACAGCGACGCGGCGGCGTCACGGTATCGTTCATTTCCCAAGACGGCTGCGAGCGGATGACCGTTGGCGATGGCTTTGCTCCATGCCGAGAGGTCGGGGGCAACCCCGATGGGTTCCCAGCTCCCGCCGAAGTGCAGGCGCATCCCGCAGCGCACGTCGTCAAGGATGAGTGCCGCTCCCGACTCGTCGCAGAGTTCGCGAAGACCGCGCGCGAACGCGGGATCAACCAACTCCTGGTCGAAGCCAGCGTCGTGTCGAAACGGCGAGACCAGAACGGCCGCGACGTCGTCGGAGAATGCTGCCTGGACACTCTCGAGGTCGTTGTACGTATAGCGAACGAGGTTGGCTCGATCTTCGACCGTCGTACCTGTCTCGACAGGCGTGCACCATGGTGCGGCACCGTGATACGCGCCCTTCGCCACGAGGATCTTTCGCTTACCCGTCGCGGCGCGTGCGATTGTGCAGCACAGTGTTGTGGCGTCAGTGCCGTTCTTCTGGAGCATCGCCCAATCGGCGTGGGCGACTATTGCGACCAGCCGCTCGGCGAGCTCGACCATGCGCTCCGAGGGTCCATCGAGGCAGTCGCCGAGCGCGGCCTGACGCGCCGCGGCCTCTTCCACCTCCGGGTGTTGGTGACCCAAGAGGACCGGGCCCCAGCTGCACATCAAGTCGACGAACTCTCTCCCGTCCACGTCAACGACGCGGGCGCCACGTCCGCTGGCGAAGAACTGTGGGTACTCGGGCGGCAGGGCATTCATGTTGAGGTGGCCGTACATGCCGCCCGGGATCACGGCTCTCGCCCTCGCGCGAAGCTCCGCGTCCCTCGGTCGCGCTCGCGTTCCCTTGTCCGTCGACAGTGCGCTGGTTCGTATCGTCATATCCGTTTCCTCCTCAATCGGTTCCTCATGCGTCGACCAATTCCATTAGTCGATGGGCCGCGGCCCGGGCCAAATCATCGGTGCAGGCATTGAGTAACGCAACGACCTGTTGGGGGCTTCTGATACCGGCGTCGGATCCCAGTCCCGTCGCTACGAGCCCCCCGCAGACGGTGCCGACCCACGCCGCTGACGCCGGGTCCAATCCGCAGAGCAGTCCAATCAGAAACCCTGCGTCGAATCCATCACCGCAGCCCGTCGTGTCCACCACGTCGATCTCCAACGCGGGAATTGACACGTCGATCCCTCGCGTGACGACACGGCATCCCTGCTCGCCCTGGGTGACCGCGACACCACCGGCACCGGCGTCGAGCATGACGTTCGCCGCCTCGAGCACGTCGGTGCACTCCGCCAGTCCGAGCAGTTGCTCCTCGTTGGGACAGAACCAATCGGTGTGGCGTAGGACCGGACCGAGGGCCTCAAGGGATCGGCGATCACCGTTGCGCAACACGTCCATCGTCACGAGCGCCCCGTTGCGTCGCGCCGACGCCACGAGCTGACCAATCACTTCGGGGTCCATCGAGGGCATCGCGTCCAGGCCACCCACGTGGATGGCACTGGCGGACAAAACGGCGTCGCGCTGCTCGTTTGTAAGGTCCGTTGCATTGAAAATGGCATTGGCGCCGGGCACGTGCAGAGCGGGACGTTCGCCGTTCGGACGGATCGGCAGGATGGTCGCGGAGGTCGCGCCGGCGAGACGCACGAGAAGACTTGAATCAACGCCCGCGTCGTCGAGGAGGCGCACGACGAAATCGCCGAGGACATCGTCGCCGATCGCGCCCACGTTTCGCACGTGGATGCCCATTTTCGCGAGATCGACGCTCGTTCCAGCGGCCGTTCCGGCGGCCGTCGCGCGTATCTCGTCGATGAGGATCGAGTGTTGCCCCGGCGGGATCGTCGTGACCGGTCGACCGAGGATGTCAAGGATATGGACACCCAGGCATACGACGGAACCGAGTCCTTTGAGGTCGCTCACCGTGCTCCGTCTTCGAGCGCCGGCCCGCCGTAACGACGGCGACGGACCTCGGCCTCCACCTCGGCCAATTCGTCCGCGGTGAGAATGCGGGGTTCACCGTAACTGAGTGAGAGTCGATAGACCTTGGCCAACCACTCAAGTAGCAGCGCACGCTCGTACGCCTGCTGCAGCGTGGCGCCACGAGTCACCGCCCCGTGGTTTTGCAGAATCGCGGCGTTGCGACTCGCCATGACCGAGATCGCACCCTCGGCCAAACCGTCAGAGCCGAAGCGAACATAGTCGACCACTGGCACCGGGCCCCCGAGACCGGCGATCACGTAGTGAACGGCGGGAAGTTCCGGTTGTGAGAGCGAGAGAGCCACGACTTCAGCGGAGTGCGTGTGTACGACGGCGCGAGCGTCGGTACTGCGGTAGATGCCCGAGTGCATGGGCCACTCCGACGACACGGTGGCTTCGCCTGAGAGTTTCTGACCGTCGAGGGATACCACGCAGACGTCTTCAGGTACGATCTCGCGATAGAGAATGCCACTCGGACTGATCGCGACGACGTCGCCAACGCGCACGCTGAGATTACCGGCCGTGCCAACGGCGAGCCCGTCCTCGAGCATTCGCACGCCGTAGGCCACCAGATCGCGACGAGCGAGGTCAAGCTCGCGCTCGTCAGCTTCCACTCGACCCATCCCCCATCCCACGTTCGGTGCACGCGCTACGCCCGCCGGATTTTATACGGATGACCGACAAAAATCAATCCCGATTCGGTAATCTGCTTGCGAGTGCCCGGTATCGTGGGGCGCTACCACCGAGAATGAGGCGAGGAGGTCCGTGCCCAAGATCGTCGATTGGGAAGTCCGAAAGGACTCAATCTTAGAAGCGACGTGGCGCGTCATCGCCCGCGACGGATTGGCGAACACGACCGTGCGCGCAATTGCTCGCGAGGCCGATTGTTCACAAGGGATTCTCTCGCACTACTTCGACGACAAACTGGACATCCTCGCCTCGGCCCTGTTGCTGTCACACCGTCGAGTTCGCGAGCGCACGGAAAAGAAGGTGAAGGATCTTCGTGGCATATCGGCCCTTCGCATCGCAATGCAAGAGGCGCTCCCGCTTGACGCCGAGCGTGAACTTGAAGCTCGCATCGAGGTGAGTTTCTGGGGACGAATGTTGGGAGACGCTCGACTCGTCGACCTAGGTCGAAGCGAAGTCGACCTCCTCCGTGACCGGCTTCGTGGCCACTTGGTCGAGGCACTTGACGCGAGGGAACTACGTCCGGACCTTGACTTGGAACTCGCGACGCAAGAATTGCTCATCTTGATTGATGGCATTAGCGTCGAGCGCGTTCATTTCCCGAAGTCCGTGTCTCCGTCCCGTCAGTTGGAACTCCTCGAGCGCAGACTTTCCGCGTTCCAAGAAGTACCGGTCCAATGACGCACGATGACCCCTAATCTGCACGGCACCGCTCCTCAACAACCTCCGCAACTCCCTCCGCGTCGAGGCGATAGTGGGCGTAGAGCGCGGCGGGCGGGCCAACTAAGACATACTCATCATTTACGCCGTGTCGTAAGAAGGGCACCGAGAGCTGGTGATCCGCCAACACTTCGGCCACGGCACTTCCGAGTCCGCCAATAATGCTGTGCTCCTCCACCGTGACGACGGCCGAGGTTTCCTTCGCTGCCGCCACGACCGAAGTGACATCGATTGGCTTGATGGTGTGCATATCCAACACACGGACCGAAAAACCCTTCTCGGAGAGCAGATCGGCGGCGCCCAGCGATGCGTGAACCTCAGATCCCGTCGAAATGATGGTGACGTCGCGGCCATCGCGCAACTCAGTCGCGCGACCGAACTCGAAGTCCTCCGGCACTTTTGCGTACACCTCCGGATCTCGGCCGCGCCCTAGTCGTAAATAGATCGCTCCTTTTTTGTCGAGTGATGCGCGCAACATCGCGCGCAACTGATTCCCATCGGCTGCGCACGCCACCGTCAGATCAGCCACGGCGCGCATCGCAGCGAGATCTTCCAGGGCGTGATGGCTGGAGCCGTAGTACCCAAGGGACATCCCCGAGTGGTGAGCAAGCACGCGTACCGACATTCCGGGGTACGCGCAGTCCGTTCGAATCTGCTCAAAGCCGAGAATGCCGGCAAATGAGGCAAACGTTCCCACGAAAGGCATCAGGCCCGTCGACGCCAATCCGGCACCAGCCGTGATCATGTTTTTCTCGGCGATACCCATGTTGAAGAATCGGTCGGGGTGACGTGCCTTGAAGTCAATGAGTCGATTGGCCGACGCCAGGTCCGCCGTCATCACGACAATCCGCGAATCGAACTCCGCCAGGTCGGCGAGCTCTTCTCCCGCGACGAACGCCGGAACGGACCGTGAACTTATACCCTTTTCGGTGCTGCCTCGACGTGACTCGGCTACGTGACTCTCACCTCGAAACACGTCGCTCTGATTCTGACCGGTACCATCGACGCTGACTCCGTCATTGGGATCAGAGGTGGCATCGGACGTCATCTCGAACCTCCCGCGAGAAGTTCCTGGTAGACCTCTTCGTAGTCCTCCGGGCTGAGATTACCTACGTGCCAATTCACGTCGAGCTCCATCCGTTTCACGCCCTTCCCTTTGACAGTGTCCGCGATGATCACGTGTGGTTGACGCGACGCCAATTTCGCGGTATCCAAAGCGTTGACGATTTGGTCCACGCTGTGTCCGTCGATTCGATGTACGTCCCACCCAAATGAGGCGAACCGATCCCCGATCGGTTCGACCGCCATTACGTCTTCGGTGCGGCCATCGATGCCCAATTGATTGCGGTCCACGATACACACCAATGAATCGAGCTTGAAGTGTCCTGCCGACATGGCCGCCTCCCAAATTTGTCCCTCGTTGAGCTCGGCGTCGCCGACCATTACGTAGACGCGGAAGTCCAGTGACTGCACCCGGCCCCCGAGGGCCATACCGACACCAACGGAGAGTCCGTGACCCAACGAACCCGAACTGAAATCGATTCCGCGCACCTTTCGCATATCGGGGTGGTCCCCAAATGCACTTCCGAGACGCGTGTACGTCTCGAGTTGGGCAGGGTCGAAATAGCCCAGATCGGCGAGAATCGGGTAGAGCCCAATGGCTGCATGACCTTTGCTCAAGACAAAGCGATCACGTTCCGGCCATTCTGGACGAGCCGGATCAAGCTTGAGCTCGTGATAGTACAGAGCCGCCAGTAATTCTGCAGCCGAAAACGTCCCACTGTAGTGTCCGGCGCCAGCAATTCGAGTGAGACGTAGCGTCTCTAAACGTACGAAGAGTGCTCTCTCATCCAGTCGCGTGCGCTCGCCGACATCCAACTTGCCCATTCGGTCCTTCCTCTCCTGATTGTTCAGACCAATCTCTCGTAGGAGACAGGTCCCTCGTTCCTGCCGGTTTGCACACATCGTGGCCGTCTAACGCGGCGTTGACGTTGCGTACGGGACGGAAAAGCTGCCGTGGCGAAGCAATCTGCTGAATGTCACCGTCTCGGTCCTCGCACTCCCGTCTTGGCGACGCCGAGGCATTGGCACCATGCTTGCCAATGTAATTTGCGGGTTCGTTCGCGGTGAGCGCCGTTCATGCTAGTTCAAAGCGTTGGTCCCGGCGCGAACGGGGTTGCTCGCGAGCCAGTCCTGGAGTGGATTCTCCGTCCGCCATCGCTCTACATACTCCCCGATCGTCTCGAAAACGACTCCCGGTTAATTCATTCCTTCGATCGGGGTGCACCCGCTCCAACAAATGGGGAAACTAATTGAACAATTTTGCCATTACGCCTAGGCAGCAAGATGCCAAATCAGTTAATGATTACCCGAAACACCGGTCCCGGAGTACAGCATTCGAGTCCAATTGGTGGGCCGTGCAGGACTTGAACCTGCGACCCCTTGCGTGTCATG
>CALGFJ010000150.1 GCA_937881055.1 uncultured Acidimicrobiaceae bacterium
TCATTCGAGTCCTTCACCTGCGTGTCACCGAAGACGTGCGGGTGTCGGCCCGTCAGTTTGTCGCGCACGCCGTCGGCGATCGTCGCGAGAGTGAACAGGTCCTCTTCGTCGCCGAGTTCGGCGTGGAAGACGATCTGGAACAACAAGTCGCCGAGCTCCTCTTCGACGTGGACCGCCGCCTCATCGCGCTCGGCGCCCTCGACGCGCACGAACGCTTCTAATGCGTCAATCGTCTCGTAGGCCTCTTCGAGCAGGTGTCGCGTCAAGGACGCGTGCGTCTGTTCCTGGTCCCAGGGGCATTCGAGACGGAGCCGGCGCATGAAGGCGACGAGGTCGTCCATCGCTTCACCGGTCGTTCGCAGGCCGTCGATCCAGAGCGACGTCAGGTGATCGACGTCACTGAAGGAGACCAACTCCCCCGCCGGAAGTTGGACGATCGACTCGTCCTCGAGTCCCAGGTGGTGCAATACCGTGACGAGCGTTGACGGCGGCAGGCGATCGGCGACGCTCGCCAGGACTTCGGACGAATAGGTCTGCAACACCAACAACGGACCGGGTCCTCGCAGCGGCTCCACGTTGGCCAGGGCGTCGACGACCCGCAGCCCGCTCGCCATGGGGTCTCGTCCGAGCGCCGCGCAGGCGACGTCGATGACCGAGACCGCCGGTTCGAGTACCGTCGTCACCTCCTTTGAATCCAACAAGAGCTCCACGGTTCGCTCGGCGACCACGGGCGAGCCGGGCACGGCGTAGAGGACCTCGCCGCTCGGCGCGCTTCGGGCGAGTTCGATGAGGTCGAAAGCGATGGACTGATAGAGCACGTCGAACGATTCGGCGTTCTCGTAGAGATCGTCGTAACTCGCCACGTTGGGAAACGCCGCCGCCGCGGGGTGGACCCGGGTCCTGAGTCGAGCGACGGGCGATTGGCGCAGCAGATCGTACGTACGACGCGTCATGTGCTCGGCGTCACCGGGACCGAGTCCGACGACCCGAATGACCGGCTTCACTTATACGTGGAGGCGCCGACGCCGAGCGCCGTGATGGTCGCTGTCCCGACGGCACTACTCGACGGCGTCGCCGGCGCGAAGACGCTCGGGCCGCTCGTACCGAGTCCCCAACGACCGAGTGACGGGTCAATGGCGACCACGGAGTCGTAGTAGAGGATCCTCTCCCTCTCGGTGCTGGCCGCGCTGGCGTTCGCGTTCTCGAGGTCGCTCAGCACCGCGCTCTCGGCCTGGGCGAAGGGCGTTGGCGTGCGCGACGTCGGCGCGACGAACAGATCGGCCGTGGCGTTGTTGTAGGTGACCTGCTGTGGCGTCGTCGGGAAGGTGTTGAGTGCCGTCGAGAGCGTGTCGGTCCGGACACCGCTGTAGGAACTGCTCGACGGGGCGAAGCAGCCGTAGGCGCCGCCCTTTCGTCCGGACGGGTCGGCCGAGAACTTCTTCGCCAGTGCCGCGACACTCATTCCCTGGCTCTGGGCCTGGTTGAAAGCCGTGAGCTGTGACGGAGCGACGACCGCGACACTCACGCAGATCGTGTCGTAGTCCGATGTGTGCGTCGAGTAGTACTGCTGCATCGACGCCGTCGTCAACGGGACCGTCGTATTGAGTTTCGCCACGAGGTCGAGCGACGCCGCCTGCGACGCGATTTCGAAATTGCGCATCTCACTCGGCATCTCACTCAGCGCCTGTACCGAGGTCCCCGTGCACGGGGTCTGCAGGTTCGACGACGCGGCGGTCAACTCGCCCTCCAACGACGCGCGCGCTTTCGCTAACGTCGCGGCGTCGGGGTGGAACTTCAGGTTCTTCGCGGCGAATTCATTGATGGCAATCCCCTCGACGCGCAGATTGGCCCACGCCGCGGCACCACTCGCGTTCATCGACGCGCCACCGGCCCCGGGGGCGAAACTGACCGGGTCGAGTGCGGCGACGTAGCAACCGAGCGTGGCGTTGGTGGAGATGGCCGCCAACTCGCTTCGAAATGTCGAGCCCGAGACCGTCGCGCCGTTCACCGAGATGCCCGAGGCATGGTTGCTGAGTCCGTAGAGCGTCGCACCGAGCAGGGCGATGACCAACAGAGCTACGAGACGGCGCACCAACCAATGCTACCGAGTCACGCGTTGGCCTCTTCCGACACCGCGACCAGTGAACGAAGCATTTCGAGCAACGCGTGCGGCGTCGACCGGTCGTTCGAGACCTCGACGCGCAATTCCTTCGTCCCCTCGTCGTAGGCCCGTGATCCGAGCGTTCGGCGAAGGCGCATCTGCTGGCTGAGCGAAAGTTCGAGGGGCGCGATCTTGACGACGGGCTTGGTGCGGATGCCGACCCGGGCGGGCAACACGACGACCGATCGCACGCCGTATTCGATGCACTCGAGTCGTAGTTCGCCCAGCTCGAGCAACCCCTGAGCCGGTGCGGGCAGTGGCCCGTAGCGGTCGAGCCACTCGTCACGCAGGTCGTGGAGTTCGTCCATCGTGTCGACGCCCACCAGACGGCGGTAGGCCTCGAGTCGGGCGTCGTCGGCCTCGACGTAACTCTTGGGGAGATGGGCTTCGCCGGGGACGTCGAGGTTGATCTGCACGACTTCGGGCACCACGAAGCCCTTCGCGTCGGCGACCGCTTCGGCGACGAGTTGCACGTAGAGGTCGTAGCCAACGGCCGCCACCGGGCCGGACTGGTCGTGACCGAGGAGGTTGCCGGCGCCGCGGATCTCGAGGTCGCGCATCGCGATCTTGAAACCGCTGCCGAGCGCGGTGTTGTCACCGATCGTTCGAAGCCGCTCGTAGGCGGTCTCGGAGAGCACTTGATCCGCCGGGTGAAAGAGGTAGGCGTAGGCACGCAGGCCGCTACGGCCGACGCGACCTCGAAGTTGGTGCAACTGACCGAGGCCCAGTCGTTCAGCGCGGTCCACAATCAAGGTGTTCACCGTCGGCAGGTCGATCCCCGATTCGACGATCGTGGTGCACACGAGTACGTCGAAACGGCCCTGCCAGAAGTCGATCATCACGCGTTCGAGCGTGCCCTCGTCCATCTGACCGTGCGCGATGGCGATACGCGCGTCGGGCACGAGTTGACCGAGTCGGCGCGCGACCTGATCGATGTCCGAGACGCGGTTGTGCACGAAGAAGACCTGGCCCTCGCGCAGCAGTTCTCGGCGCATCGCTTCGACGACCGCCGCTTCGTTGAATTCACCCACGTGGGTGAGGATTGGCCGGCGGTCGGCCGGCGGCGTGGTGATCATCGACAGGTCGCGGATGCCCACGAACGCCATCTCGAGGGTCCGCGGGATCGGGCTGGCACTCAGCGTCAAGACGTCCACGCCGATCGATCGCGACTTGATCGCCTCTTTGTGCGTCACGCCGAAGCGCTGCTCCTCGTCGACGACGAGCAGGCCGAGGTCCTTGAAACCGACGTTCTCGGACAACAACCGGTGCGTGCCGATCACGACGTCGACGCTGCCGTCCTTCAAACCGGCCAGCGTCTCCTTGGCCTCGGCGTCGTCGACGAAGCGGCTCAGCATCGCCACCTTCACGGGAAAGCCTGCGAAGCGGTCACTCACCGTGGCGAAGTGTTGACTCGCGAGCAGTGTCGTCGGCACGAGCATCGCCGCCTGCTTGCCGTCCTGGACCGCTTTGAAGATGGCGCGTATCGCGACCTCGGTCTTGCCGAAGCCCACGTCGGCACAGACCAGTCGGTCCATCGGACGCGGCAGCTCCATGTCGGCCTTCACGTCCTCGATCGCCTGGGCCTGGTCGGCCGTCAACGTGTAGGGAAAGAGGTCCTCCATCTCACGTTGCCACTCGGTGTCGACGCCGAAGGCGTGGCCGACGGCGACGTTGCGTTGGCGGTAGAGGTCAACGAGTTCTTGAGCGACCAAGAACGCGGCCGCGCGGGCCTTCGCCCGGGTCTTTTGCCATTCGGCCCCGCCCATGCGCGAGAGCGCCGGGTGTTCGCCCCCCGAGTACGGGGTCAACGCGTCGATCATCTCCGTCGGCCAGTAGCTACGACCGTCTTTGAATTCGAGGATCAGATAGTCGCGCGTCGTGCCGTTGATCGCCCTCGTCGTGGTGCCCGAGAATCGCGCGACGCCGTGCTGGCGATGCACCACCAGACTGCCCACGGCGAGGTCGTCAAAGAATCCGTCGACGTTTCGCGTTCGCGTGCGCACGGCTCGGTGGATGGTCCTTCGACCCGTGAGGTCGCTCTCGCTCCACACCACGATCTCGGGATCGTCCAGACTGAAGCCCGACGCCAAGGAACTCTCGAGGACCGTGAGTCGCACGTCGAGCACCTTGGTGGCGTCGGTCGAGACTTCGAGACCCTCGGCGCGCAGTTGGTCGGCCATTCGATCGACCGCCGCCGCGTTCGACGTGAGTACGACGCCGCGGCGCGTCGTCGACCAACCACGAACGTGCGCCGCGATGCGCGCGGCGTCACCCTGGACTATCGGTGGCGACGTGAGATTGAGTGCGCTCGCGCCGTCGAGCGACGCGTCCAACGCGACGTCGATGCGCCCTTCGAGGACCGCCGACCAATCCTGATGCAAGAGCGGGACCTCCGACGTCGCCTGCCACGTCGCCGCCACCGCGTCGGTCAGCTCGCGTTCTTCGTCAAGTAGTTCCGCGAGTCGGCCCTGCACGCGGTCGGGCTCGACCACCACCACCGTCGCTCCTACGACCTCGTCGAGCAGCGTGCGCGGCGCGTCCACGAACAGGGGCATCCAGCCCTCCATGCCGTCGAAGAGCTGTCCCGTCGCGAGCCGGTCGAACGTCGCTCGGCCCCACGGCCTGTCGTCGATCATGCGCTCGGCGCGCTCGCGAGCGTGATCGCTCAAGAGCCATTCGCGCGCCGGCGCCACCACCGCCTCGTCGAGGTCGTGTAACGAGCGTTGGTTGGCGATGTCGAACGACGTGAGCCGCTCCACCTCGTCACCGAAGAAATCGAGACGAATCGGTTCGTGACCCTGGGCCGGCCACAGGTCGACGATGCCGCCCCGAACGGCGAACTCGGCGCGGTGCTCGACGAGGCTCTCGCGACGATAGCCGTACCCGGCGAGTGACGCGATGAACTCGTCACGGTCGAGTTCGCTCCCCCGTCGCACGATCAGCGGCGCGGCCACCGGTTCGGGCGAGAGGACCTGGGTGATCGATCGGGCCGAGGCGATGATGACGCGCGGAGGCGTTCCCCGTGCGACGCGCCAGCGCAGTAGTGCTCGCATCGCCATCGTCTGGTCGTCGGGACTGACGCGCTCGAGCGGGTGCGTGTCCCAGCCCGGCCACAGCGCGACGTCGTCGGTCGGACCGAGCAACGCCGCGACCGCATCGCGTAACTGCTCGGCTTCGTTCGACGTCGCCGTGACGAAGAGCGTGAGGGGGTGGTCGAGGGCGTAGGACGCGACAGACAACGGGGTCGCGAACGAACTGGGTGAGAACGTACCGGTGGCATTCTGCGCGCGGATCGCCGGCGCGACGCGCTCGAGCACCCGACGCAGGCCCGTCGCGTCACTCACGATCGGTTGACGCGTTGTTGGGCATCCTCGAATTCATAGTCCAGGAGTATCTCCAGGGCGTCCGCGGCCGCCGCGACGTACTCGGCCATGGCGAGCTTGCGCGCGCCGGTCGGGCGCTGGAGCACGTAGTCCGCACCTTGTTCCTTCGACGGTGGCTTGCCGATGCCGATCCGCAGTCGAGAGAAGTCGTGGGTGCCGAGCGTCTGGGCGATCGAGCGCAACCCGTTGTGCCCCGCGAGTCCGCCGCCGAACTTCACTTGCAATCGCCCGGGCTCGAGGTCGAGTTCATCGTGGGCGACCACGAGTCGCGAGAGGTCCTCGAGCGACGTGCGACGCAGCAGCGGTGGTAGGACGGCACCGGATTCGTTCATGAACGTGGTCGGCACGGCGAGGGTGACCGGTCCGCGCTCGGTCGACACCGTGGCACTCAGCGCGCGCTGGCGACTCTCCACGCTCAGTCGTAACCCTCGTCGTTGCGCCACGAGTCGCACGGCGTCACCGCCGACGTTGTGTCGCGAACCCTCGTACTCAGTACCGGGATTGGCCAATCCGAGAATGACCAGTGTGCTCGCACTCCCGCGTCGGTCGTGTTCGCGAAAGCGCCGAAGCGCCACGACTTACGGCTCCGGGATTTCAGTCGCCTCGACGGCCGCCTTCACGGGGGCCGTGGTGCGACCGGGACGAGACGTCACGACCGAGACCGTCGGATCACCGGCGGGCTCGACGCCCTTGGGCAGGGCGAGCTCCTCGACGCGGATCGTGCCGCCGACCTTGAGGTCCGAGATGTCGACGTCGATGTGGGTCGGAATCTGGTCGGGGCGAGTGCGTACCTCGATCGAGAACATCTGCTGGTCGACTTCCCAGTCGGCGTGACGCACCTCGACCGCGTCGCCGATGATGTGCAGTGGCACTTCGACGACGACCGGCTCATTGGGGTCGACGACTTGGAAGTCCACGTGCGCGACGGTGCCGCGCACCGGGTGGCGCTGGATGTCACGGGCCATGACGAGGAACTTCTTCCCGTCGGCGTCGAGCTCGATCAACGAGTTGATGCCCTGCTCGCCCGAGACGGCGGTGCGAAACGACTTCGCCTCGACGGCGATCGGCAACGGCTCGACGCCCTCGCCGTAGACGACGGCGGGAATGGAACCGGCGAGACGCAGACGGCGGGCGTCGCGCGAGCCCTTGCCACGGGTGGTGGTCGCGTTCAAAGTGGCGTGTGACATCGAAACTCCTATTGAATGGCTGGCGCGACGGTGGCGCGCACAGGAAATACAGTCTAGCCCGCCTCGCGCGGGGGCTTCCAAGCTAGAGAAGGTTCTCGCCGCCGAAGATGTCCGACACTGAGGCGTCCTCGAAAATCGCCGATATCGCGTTGGCCACGATCGTCGCGATGGAGAGGATCTCTAAGTTCTCGAAACGGCGCTCGGGGCCCAACGGCAGGGTGTCGGTGACGATCACACGGCTGATCGGAGCGTTGAACAGACGGTCCACGGCCGGAGGCGAGAAGACGGCGTGCGTGGCCATCACCCAGATGTCCTCGGCGCCGTGCGCCTTCAAGAGGTCACAGGCCGCGACGATCGTGCCGGCCGTGTCGATCATGTCGTCGATCAGCACGCAGTGGCGACCGTTCACGTCACCCACGATGTGACGGGCTTCGGCGATGTTGGCCGAGCCGCGTGGTCGCGTCTTGTGGACCAAGGCGAGGTCACATCCCAGGTGCTGGGCGTAGCGTTCGGCGACCTTCACGCGACCGGCGTCCGGGGCCACGACGACGAGGTCGTGCGGGTTCTCGGCGTTGGCCTTCAAGTACTCCTCGAAGACGGGCGCGGCGACCAGGTGGTCGACCGGGATGTTGAAGAACCCCTGGATCTGGCCCGAATGGAAGTCGACCGAGAGCACGCGACTGGCACCGGCCGCCTGGAGCATGTCGGCGATGAGTTTGGCGGTGATGGGTTCGCGCCCGGCCGACTTGCGGTCCTGTCGGGCGTAGCCGTAGTTCGGGATGACCGCGGTGATGCTCTTGGCCGAGGCGCGCTTGGCGGCGTCGATCATGATGAGCTGTTCCATCACGGCGTCGTTCACCGGCGTGGCGTGCGTCTGGACAATGAAGACATGAGCACCACGGATCGACTCGTCGAAGCGGCAGTGGATCTCGCCGTCGGCGAATTCACGCAGATTCGCTTCCGTGAGCGTGATGCCCAACTTGTCCGCGATGTCCATCGCCAGGGCCGGGTGACAGCGCCCCGTCACCATCACGAGGCGTCGTTTGGCGAGTGTCTCCACGGCGCCAGCGTACAGGTTACGGGAGGGTGAACTAGGGGGTTCTATAGGAGAAAGGCGCCACGACCTCACTCGAGGCGATCACGGCACCGGGCGCGAGGACGACGAAGGACTCAACGCGGGCATCGGCGCCGATGCGAGCGTTCGTCGCCTCAACCGTCGCCACTTGGGCGGACTCGCCGACGAAGACGTCGCTCAAGATGGCGTTCGGTCCGATGCGCGCCCCGCGCTCGATGACGCAGTGACCCTTCAAGACCGTGCCGGGCAGGAGTGACACCTCGGCGGCCAATTCGACGTCCGCGTCGATGTAGGTGTTGAGCGGACTCCAGATGATGACCCCTCGGTGGAGCCACCTTTCGTTGATCCGTCCGCGCAGCACCGACTCGGCGCGGGCCAACTGCACCAGATCGTTCACTCCGGCCGCTTCGCTGGAGTCCTCCAGCAGGAGCGCTTGCGTGACGTGACCGGCTTCGTGCAAGACCGCGATGAGATCGGTCAGGTAGTACTCGTTCTTCGCGTTGTGTCGACCGACCCGGCGAAGCGCTGGGCCGAGCAGACTCGCGCGCACCACCATGATCGACGTATTGATCTCGGTGATACGTCGTTCGTCGGCGCTCGCGTCGCGCTCTTCGACGATCCTCGCGATCGCGCCGTTCTTCGCGTGCACGATTCGTCCGTAGCCCGACGGGTCCTCCACCTCGGCCGTCAAGACGGTCAACGCCGCCTGACTCTCGCGGTGGAAGTCGAGCAGTCGCGCGACGGTGCCCGGACGAAGCAGTGGCGTGTCACCGGGCAGGATGAGGACGTCGCCGTCACTCGTGCCCAGTTCGTCGTCGATGGTGGGCAGCGCCACCGAGACCGCGTGGCCGGTGCCGAGTTGTTCGCTCTGTTCGACGAACATGAGGTTGACGTCGGCGCGCGCGCGCTCGGTCAACGCCTTTTCCACCCACGTCGCGCCGTGTCCGACGACGACGACGGTCGCGCGCACGTCTTCTTGCGCGGCGGCGTCGAGCACGTAGAGCACCATGGGTCGTCCACAGAGGTGGTGCAGTGGCTTGGGACGGGTCGACTTCATCCTCGTTCCCTCACCCGCGGCGAGGACCACGACACAGGTTGGGCGGCTCACCCCCCCATCTTTATCAAATTCCTTCTACGATTCCAACCGTGAGCGATTTCACGTACAACGAGTTCTCCTACTTCCACGAGAACATGGAGGAATGGAATATCGAGTCGGCTGTGCCGAACGTTCGCCGCTTCTTCGTCACCGTCGACGGCCTGCGCCAATTGAGTGGACTTCGTTGGGGCGACGGCGATGCGGAGATGGTCCTCTTGCACGGCGGCGCCCAGAATGCCCACACCTACGACACCGTGGCGCTCGCGATGACCCCGCACTCGCTGATCACGATCGACCTGCCCGGACACGGTCACTCCGACCCCTCGATCTACCCAGCGTCGGCGATCGCGAGTCACGCGATCGACATAGCTCGCGCCCTCGAACAACTCATCGCGCCGCCGCGGCCGCTGGTCGGCATGTCCCTCGGGGGCTTGACGGCGCTCTTGGTCGCGCACGCGCGTCCCGACCTCGTGAACCACTTGGTCCTCATCGACATCACGCCGGGCGTCAACGCCGAGAAGGCGCGACACATCACCGACTTCGTGAACGGACCGAGGTCCTTTGACGACTTCGACACGCTGCTCGCACGGACGATGCAACACAACCCGACGCGCACCGAGTCATCACTGCGTCGCGGCATCTTGCACAACGCGCTGCAACGCGCCGACGGTTCGTGGGTGTGGCGACACCAGCAACACGGCACGTCCGAGTTGGAGGCGCCCGACACCGGCGACCTGTGGGAGAAACTCTCCGAACTCTCGATGCCCGTCACGTTGCTGCGCGCGATGGGTGCCGGTTCAGTCGTCGACGATGAGGACGAGGCCGAGTTCGTGCGACGACTTCCGAACGCCACGATCGTGCACGTCGCGGACTCCGGTCACTCAGTCCAGGGCGACCAACCGCTGGTCTTGGCCGCGCTGCTCGAGCACGTGTTGGAGGTGATATAGCTGGCGGGGGAGGGCTCGAACCTCCAACCTACGGATTCAAAGTCCGTCGTTCTGCCGATTGAACTACCCGCCACCACTGATGCCTTGACAATCTTCGGAGATTCTTAGCGAATGTCTGGAGACGCTTAACACCAACCAGCAACACTAGAGCCTGTTCCACCAAACTGAGAAAGCCGCGCCGTGACCACCGCCCCATCATCGAACTCCTATGTCGCGATCGTCGACGACGACTCCGCGATCCGTAGCGCCCTCGGGCGCGCCCTGCGCATGGAGAACTACGACGTCGAACTGTTCGAAGACGGCGTCAGTGCCCTCAAGTCGATCCAACTGCGCGCGCCCGACGCGATCGTGCTCGACCTGCAACTCCCCGACATCGACGGACTGGAGATCTGTCGGCGCATCCGTCGCTCGGGTGACACGACGCCGATCCTGATGCTCACCGCGCGCGACGCCGTGAACGATCGCGTCGCCGGTCTCGACGTCGGCGCCGACGACTACCTCGTCAAACCCTTCGACCTGGCCGAACTGTTGGCCCGACTACGCGCATTGCTGCGTCGCCACAACCTGATCGACGGTGACGGCACCGTGCTGCGCTTCGAAGACCTCTCGCTCAACCCGCAGACCCGAGAGGTGCGCCGCGGCGCCCGTCCGATCGAGCTCACCAAGATCGAGTTCGACCTCCTGGAGCTCTTCTTGCACCATCCTCGCCAGGTCCTCACGCGCGATCAGATACTTGACCTCGTGTGGGGCTACAACTTCGACTCCGGGACGAACTCCCTGGCGGTCTACATTGGCTATCTTCGTCGCAAGCTCGAGGAGGCCAACGAACCGCGTCTGATCCAGACGGTGCGCGGCGTCGGCTACGCGCTTCGCGCCACGTGACCTTTCGATCGCGCGTCATCACCGCAACGGTCGCGGCCGCCGCGATCGCCGTCATCCTCGCGTGCTTCGCCTCCTTTGTGACCACGCGCAACTCGTTGATCAGTTCCGTCGATGAATCGCTCAGCGGTGAAGCGCTCGCGTTCATGAACCACGACGACGTGCACATTGGCGCCTGGCTCGTGCTGCCGAACGGCCAGACGGGCGCACCGTCGAGCATTCCCATCGACGCCACTGTCCTCGCCGTCGCCAAGGGCAAGAGCGCGCAAGTCTTTCGCACCGTCGCCATCGGGACGCACAACTATCGAGAGCTGATCGTGCCCATCGCCGCCAATTCACTCGTGACGTGCGCCAACGGCACCATGTGCAAGATTCCGACGACGTCGGCCGAACTCTTGATCACCGACATCGACGGTCAAGTGAACGAGTTGCGCAGCCTCGTTCGCACGTTGATGTTCGTCGCCATCGGTGGCCTCCTCCTCGCCCTCGGACTCGGACTCTTCCTGGCGCGCACCGCGCTTCGACCGCTCGAGGACGTCACCAACGAGATTGAGACGGTTGCCGAAACCAGTGACCTGGGATATCGACTGACCGAGGGCGAGAACGACGAACTCGGTCGATTACGCCGCGTGTTCAACCGTCTGCTCTCGACGGTCGAGAGTAGTCAGACCCTGCAGCGTCAATTGGTCGTCGACGCCAGTCACGAATTGCGCACTCCCCTCACTTCACTACGGACCAACGCCCAGGTCCTCAGCCGCGCCCAGGAGTTGGAACCCGATGACCTACGTCAACTCACCGACGACATGGTCACTCAGGTTGACGAATTGGCCGCGCTGGTCACCGACCTCGGCGAGTTGTCGCGCGGCGAACGAAGTGAGGGCGTGATCGAATCTCTGCGACTCGACGAGTGCCTCGATGAGTGCGTCGGCACCGCGCGTACCTACGCGCGTATCAAGGAGATCACGATCGACGTGAACGTCGAGAGTTCGAGCGTCCTCGGACGACGGGACCGACTCGAACGGGCCATTTCGAACCTGCTCACCAACGCGATCAAGTTCACCCCTCACGGCGGACGCATCGTCGTCGAATCCCACGGCGGCACGATTGCGGTGAGTGACAGTGGACCCGGCATCGCCGTGGCCGACCAACCATTCATCTTCGACCGATTCTGGCGTTCGGCGTCGGCGCGCGCACTTCCTGGTTCGGGCCTCGGTCTCTCCATCGTCGCCCAAGTCGTCGCCGAACTCGACGGCAGCGTTTCGGTGGACCGCGATCCGAATCTCGGTGGCGCTCGATTCACGATCGTCTTGCCGATCTCTGACGACTTCTAAATCCCGCACAACATTGCCTCAAATCTGCGGCGCTTCTTAGCGTTTCGCTTTCAATTTCTTACTAGGGGGTGGGAGAATTTCATCGAAAGGAAAACCATGACCCCCACAATTCGAACTCCCCAGGAACGTGACCGACGATTCGCACGCGCACGATTCTTCACCCAGGCGATCCTCTTGGGATCCCTCACGACGTCCGTGCTCTACGTCGGGTACGCGGCCAACCTCGCACACTCGGCCACCACCACACCGGTCGCCATAGCGCCGACGACGCCGACGACGACCGCGCCCGCCGTGA
>CALGFJ010000151.1 GCA_937881055.1 uncultured Acidimicrobiaceae bacterium
GGGCGGAGCACCGTCTATATTCCAATCGGGACTGCACAATGTCTTTGACGCGGCGCTACCCGTGGCCAACGGACTCGTGCCCTTCGCACAATGGATCGCGTCACTGCCCAAGAGTCAACGACCCAAGACCATTGCCTACGTCACGTCGACGGACCCCTTCACCGAGCCCCAGATTCCGGTTGCGGAGAAGATCATCAAGGCGGCCGGCGTCAAGACAGTCTTCTACAAGACGTTCCCGGCCGAAGCAACGGACTACACAGCGATCGCTGACTCCGTGGCCGCTGCGAACGCACAAGTAGTCATTTTGGGATCAGTCGACATTCCGACAGTGTCGGCGTTCATGCAGGCCTTCGAACAGGCGCACTACAACCCCAAGGCGTTCATCGCTACGGCCGGTCCCGACCAGGGGAAGACCTTTATTAGCGCCGTAGGCGCGGGTAACGCGAATGGCGTCATGGTGCCCAACGCGTGGTACGGCGGCTCTAGTAATCCTGAGAGCAAAACAATGGTGGCTGAGTACATCAAGAAGTACGGCGGCACACCCTCCGACGTCAACGCCGACGTGGCCGAAGCGTACGCCGTGGGACAAACAGTTACTGCTGCGGTACAGGCAACGAAGGGCTTCAGCAACGCCAAGATCATCAAGTACCTTCACTCCGGCGTGACGATCCAGAGCGTGCTGGGTGCGGTGAAGTTCAACAGCCTGGGCGAGAACAACCAGCCAACGGCGTACACCTTCCAGTGGCAGAGCTCGAAGTTCGTCGAGGTGAATCCCGCGACCGACCCGGGCGCGACGAAGATCCTCTTTCCCAAGCCCGCCTGGAAGAATTAAACCTTGAACGGCACAGCGGTCCTGCACTCGATCATTGACGGCGTTCTGACCGGTTCGGTCTACGCCTTGATGGCGACGGGTCTGACGCTCATTTTCGGAGTTATGAATATCATCAACGTGGCACAGGGGATCTTCGTAATTCTCGGCGCTTACTTGAGTTACGCGCTCTCCGTGCATCTGGGCATTGACCTGTTTGTTGGACTGGCCATCACGATCCCCACCCTCTTTGTGGTGGGGATCGTGGTGGAACGTGCCTTTCTCACTCGACTCAAGGGACCGGAGCGGGTGGTGATGTCAATCCTCGTTACCTACGCGGTCTCGCTCGTCATCGAGGGTGTCCTCAACTTGGTGTTCTCGTCGAATTACGTCGAGTTGCACGCGTGGTACGTGAACCGCTCCGTGAAGGTCTTCGGTACCTATCTGCCGTACATCTATTTGTTGGGCTTTGCCATGGCGGTCGTGATGCTGACAGCGCTCTACGTGATGTTGTATCGAACTCGCTTCGGTTCGAGCGTTCGAGCGTCGCTGGCCGACCAAACGTCGGCGGCGCTCGTGGGTATCAACGTGAAGCGCGTCTCGACAATCTGCTTTGGTCTCGGCGTCGCAGTGACGGCCGCCGGCGGAATGATCTACGGCGCGACCAACGCCTTCAACGCGGCTTCGAGTTACGACCTCATTTCGCGACTGCTCGTGATCATCGTGCTCGGTGGCATGGGGAGCCTCGGTGGCGCACTCGTGGCGGGCATCACGATGGTAACGATTGAGGACTTGGTGGGGGTCGTGTGGGGTCCCGTGTGGTCGAATCTCTCGTTCTTTCTCATCTTGGTCGTCGTCTTGTCACTTCGCCCCCAAGGCCTCTTCGGTAAGCAATCGGTACGGGTCGCCTAGTGCCGAGATTGCGAAATGTCTGGTGGCTCGTAGCGCTGGGCGCCCTGGTGCTCTTCCCGCTGATCGAAACGAATCCAACGTACACGACGATCGGGGTTTTCACTCTCATTTATATGGGTTGCGCAACGTCGTGGAATATGTTTTCGGGCTACTCGGGATACATCAATCTCGGTTCGGCGGTGTTTTATGGCGTCGGGGCCTACACCATGACCTTGTTGTCCGATCATCTCAATTTTGCTGGCAATGGCGACCAGTTCTGGCTCATACCGGTCGGCGGACTCGCCGCGATGATCGTGGCCGTTCCAGTGGGACTCGTGGCCCTGCGTGTGCGACGTCACACCTTCGTCGTCATCACCATCGCAATATTCTTCGTGTTCCAATTGTCCGCCATTAATTTTTCCTTCACCGGTGGCACCGCAGGACTCCAGTTGCCATTGATTCCTTGGCTGGAGACCAATTTCAACAAGCCCTTCTATTACGCGGCGCTCGCAATCGTTGTTTTCGCGACCTTGTTATCCATGGCCGTCCGACGTTCCAGATTTGGCTTGCAACTGCTCGCCATTCGAGACGACGAAGACCGCGCGGCGGGACTGGGTGTGAAGGTATTCGCCGTGAAACTCACGGGATTTACGATGTCGGCTTTCGCCGTCGGCATGGGTGGCGCTCTCTACGCCCTATTCCTCGGCCAGATCTATCCACAATTCGTCTTCAATCCCATATTCGATATCTCCATCGCACTGATGTCAATCTTTGGTGGTCTAGGAACGTTGACGGGACCACTGCTTGGCGCCCTCGTACTCGAATCGATGCAGCAGTACTTGGCGATACGGTTCTCGAACGGTGCGTATTATTTGATCGTCTTCGGATCACTGTTTTTGTTGATCGTCCTGTTCATGCCCCAGGGCATCGTGGTGTATTTGGGCGAGTGGCGATCGCGTTCTAAGGCTCGACGTGTCGAGGGCGCTTTGGTTGTCGCGGGAGAGGCGTCATGACGACGTTGCTCAGCGTCGACCGTGTCTCCAAGGCCTTTGGTGGTTTGCACGCATTGTCCGAGTGTTCGTTGAGTGTGGAGAAGGGAAGTATTACGGGTCTGATTGGACCGAATGGTTCGGGCAAAACCACACTCTTCAATGTCATCACCGGTTACGAAAAGCCGGACTCCGGGTCGGTCACCTTTGAAGGCACCGAGATAACCAACGCCAGTCCGAACAAAGTGTTCGCCCTCGGCGTCGGACGAACATTTCAGATAACCCGGATCTTTGCTCGCATTAGCGTCCTCGAGAACATGCTCGTCGCGACGCAACGTGATGAGGGTTGGCTGCGGGGACTCACGCGCTCGAAGTCCTCTAAGTCCGAGCTCGTTTCGGCGATGGAGTGGCTCGACTTCGTGGGCATCGGTCGACTGGCTGACCAGCATGCGGGCTCGCTCTCCTTCGGCCAGCGCAAACTCCTCGAGCTGGCCTACGTCTTGGTCGCCGATCCCGATGTCATCTTGTTAGATGAACCAGCCGGCGGCGTGAATCTCACGTTGATCAACGAAATCGCGGACAAGATTCTGGCACTCAATAAGGACGGAAAATCGTTCCTCATCGTGGAACACAATATGGAGTTCGTGATGAATCTCTGTGATCGCGTCACCGTCATGCACCAGGGCGCCGATTTGGTGAGTGGCACGCCGAGCGAGATTCGAAGCAACCCATTGGTTCTCGACGCGTACTTAGGCGGCAGCGACGAAGATGACGTCGAGGACGCATCGTGAGCTCTTCGACGGCATTCTTGAGCTTTGAAGGAGTCGTCGCTGGCTACGGTGGCGGTGACGTCCTCAAGGGCGTTAACTTTACGGTGCAAGAAGGTGGCGTGACCTGCATTGTTGGCCCCAACGGCTCGGGAAAGTCGACGCTGCTGAAGACGGTGAGTGGACTGCTCCATCCTCGACTAGGTCAGATCATTTTCAAGGGAACGCAACTGGTGGGGAAGTCGCCCCGCGAGATCTTGAAATTGGGCGTCGTCCAGGTGCCCCAACAGCACAGTCTGTTTCGTGAAATGACGGTTGAAGAGAACGTGTCGCTCGGAGCATTTCTCGTACGTGATCGTGGGGAGGTTTCACGACGCCTGAAATCGGTTCGCGAGATGTTCCCGATCGTCGCCACTCGGGCCAAAGACAAGGCCGGGAGCCTCTCCGGCGGCCAACAACGCCTCGTGGAGTTTGCTCGTTGTCTGATGCTCGAACCGGAGTTGGTGGTCTTGGACGAACCATCCATGGGACTTGACCCGAAGACCCTTCGCGCGATGTTCGACACCGTCAAGTTGATGAATGAAATGGGGCGCACGGTGCTTCTGGTTGAACAGAACGCACGCCAAGCCCTTAAGTTGAGTCACCACGGGGTGGTCCTGGAAAACGGGCAGGTGCGGCTCACGGGAACTGGAAAAGATGTCTTGGACAACCCAGAAATTGGTGCGCTGTATCTGGGCGGCACGATTCAGGCCCAGTCCCAGGCGCCCGAGGATGCGGCGATAAAGGAGGCCGAATAATGGCGAACGAACCACGTGTGGGATGGATCGGTTGTGGACGCATGGGTAGCGCAATGGCGAAGCGACTCATCGCCGGAGCAAGCGAACTTCTCGTCACGAATCGCACGCGCGCCAAGGCCGAAGCACTCGGCGAACTCGGCGCGATCGTTGTCGAGCACCCAACGGACCTCGCGGACTGCGACGTGGTCTTCGTGATGGTGTCGGCGGACGCGCAGCTTCTCGAGGTCTTGAGCGGCTCTGGTGGACTTCTGGCTAATGAAGATGCCACTCCCCGGATTGTCATCGACTGCTCCACGGTCTCGACCGGCGCTTCGGCCACGGCGCGCGAGGCCTGTTCTATGCGGGGCGTCGAATTCCTGGCCGCTCCGGTGAGCGGGAATCCAAAGGTTGTCGCGTCGGGAAAATTGACGCTCGCGGTGTCCGGATCGCGAGATGCGTTCGATGAAGTTCGTCCACTGCTCGATCAACTCGGTCACGGCGTCACCTACGTCGGCGAGGGTGAAGTGGCTCGTCTCGTGAAGATCTGTCACAACATTTTCCTCGGTGTCGTCACTCAGACGTTGGCGGAAATCACCGTCCTCGCCCAACGTGGCGGCATTGAACGGAGCGCGTTTCTCGAATTTTTAAATGATTCGGTCATGGGCTCGACGTTTACGCGTTACAAGACACCGGCCTTCGTGAACCTCGAGTTCAAGGCCAGCTTCACTCCGGTGTTGCTGCGGAAGGACTTCGACCTCGGTATGGCCGAAGCCAAGAAGTTAGGCGTGCCGATGCCCGTTTCGGCGCTGTGCTCCGAGATCGTCGCGAGCGCTATCGGCGCCGGCTACGTGGATGACGACTTCGCGGTGCTCTTGCTCGAAGCGGCCCGGAGCGCGGGGCTCGCATTGGAATCGGAGAATAAGGTCATCGATGACGGACTCGGAGTGAAGCAATGAACGAGGATTTCGGCCCAATAATCAATACTCCCGGCCATAACGGCGTCGACTTCGAGACGCGGGTCGACTTCGATCGATTGCGGGCGTACCGTCTCGCTCGTGCCCGCGAGGCACTCGACAAGAGTGACCTCGGCGCCATCTTGCTCTTCGACTTCTACAACATTCGCTACGTGTCCCAAACCTGGATCGGTGGCGCCCTCGGCGACAAGATGTCGCGCTACTGCCTACTGACCCGCGGTGGCGAACCGATGGTTTGGGACTTCGGATCAGCCGCGCGACACCACCAGCTCTTCGCGCCGTGGCTCGAACCCGACAACTGCAGGGCGGGAATGCTCGGTCTTCGTGGCGCCATCGCGCCCACGGCCGGTCTCTTCGAGTCGGCCGTCAAAGAGATCGTGAGCATCTTGAGTGATCACGGGCTCCAGGATCAACCGGTCGGTATCGACATCGTCGAACTGCCGTTCTTGTTCGAGATCCAAAAGGCTGGCGTGGACATCCGCGACGCACAACAGCTGATGCTCGACGCGCGTCAGATCAAGAACCCGGACGAACTGATGCTCCTCTCTCAGGCGGCCGCGATGGTCGACGGTGTCTACCAGGACATCTTCGAGGCACTGAAGCCCGGGATACGCGAGAACGAGATCGTCGCGCTCGCGAACAAGCGACTGTACGAGATGGGATCAGACCAGGTCGAAGCCATCAATGCCGTTTCGGGTGAGCGCTGCAATCCCCATCCCCACAACTTCACGGATCGTATGATTCGGCCGGGTGATCAGGCATTCTTTGACATCATCCACTCGTACAACGGTTATCGGACCTGTTACTACCGCACGATGTCCGTCGGCAGTTCGACGGCTCCTCAGCGCGAGGCGTACACCAAGGCGCGCGCGTGGATGGATACGGCGATCGATCTCGTGAAGCCGGGAGTGGGCACTGATGAGATAGCCCTCGCCTGGCCGGCCGCCACGGACTTTGGCTTCGCCAACGAGATGGACGCGTTCGGGTTGCAGTTTGGCCATGGCCTCGGCCTCGGCCTGCACGAACGACCGGTCATCAGTCGCCTGAACAGTTTGCGCGACCCTATTGAATTGCAAGCCGGCATGGTCTTCGCCCTGGAGACCTACTGCCCGGGAACCGATGGCGTATCGGCGGCACGAATCGAAGAAGAGGTCGTCATCACCGAACAGGGTACGGCGATCATCACGCACTTTCCAGCCCAAGAACTCATGGTCGCAAACCGGTACTAGGAGGACAGAATGACCAGCACACAATCGGCAACCGAACTCAGTTACCTCGACCAGAAGATCGCGATGTATCGCTGTCAGGTGGCGTTGCGCCAATTCGAACAGCGCGCGTACGACCTCTTCTTGGAGAACTACGTGAAGGGGACGAGCCACCTCTCCATCGGACAAGAAGCGATCGCCGCCGGCGTCGCGGCGGCGATGCGACCGACGGACTGGACGTTCGCGACGTACCGCGGTCACGCGCACACGCTGGCCCGAGGAGTACCGATGACGCCGGTCTTCGCCGAACTGATGGGCCGCACCAACGGCCTCATGGCGGGCAAGGGCGGCTCGATGCACCTGACCAGCGTCGAACACGGAATGATGGGTTCGTACGCGATCATCGGCGCGCATCTGCCCATTGCCTGTGGTGCCGCGTGGAGCGCACAGTACCGGGGCACCGACCAGGTCGCGGTGGCGTTCTTCGGTGACGGCTCGGTGAACATCGGTGCCTTCCACGAAGCACTGAACTTCGCGGCCATCTGGAAGCTGCCGGTCATCTTCTTCTGCGAGAACAACCTTTGGATGGAGTACACGCGGACCTCTGACGTCACCGCCGTGGCGAACCCCGCGGCCGATCGAGCCGCGGCGTACGGTCTCGAGAGCATCATCGTCGACGGCAACGATGCCGACGCCGTCTTTGAGGTGACGTCACTGGCGATAGCGCGCGCTCGAGCGGGCGAGGGGCCGAGCATGATCGAAGCGAAGACCTATCGACACGGCGGCCACTCTCGAGCGGACCCGGGCAAATATCGTCCGGACGACGAGTTGGCCGAATGGCTCCTGAAAGATCCGATCCCGCTTTATCGGTCCCGTCTCGTGGAGATGGGCGTGAGCGAAGACGACCTTCTGCTCTTAGAAGCCGACGTGGACGCTGAAGTCGAGACCGCCGCGAACGAAGCAAAGGCCGGTGGGATACCGGGCGAAGATCTCTTGTTGAAGGACGTATGGGCGGATGGAGGTGCCTCATGGCGCAACTAACTTTTCGAGAAGCTATAGCTCGCGGCATCGCCCAGGAGATGCGGCGCGACGAATCCGTGGTGTTCCTCGGCGAAGACGTGGGCGCGGCCGGTGGTGTCTTCAAGGGCACGGTGGGACTCCTCGAGGAGTTCGGTGGCGTTCGTGTCCGCGACACTCCGATCAGTGAGCAGGCGATACTCGGTGCCGCGATGGGTGCCGCGATGACCGGTCTTCGACCGATCGCCGAGATCATGTTCTCGGACTTCTTCGCGGTGTGTTGGGACATCGTGGCCAACGAGATCGCCAAAAGTCGCTACATGACGAACGGGCAGTTGACGTTTCCGCTCGTCATCCGATCCGGCAATGGTGGAGGCCTTCGTTTTGGAGCACAACACTCCCAGAGCGTCGAGAACTGGGCGATGATGATCCCGGGCCTCAAGGTCGTGGTGCCGTCGAACGCGCTCGACGTGATTGGGCTCATGGCCGCTTCCATTCGTGACGATGACCCGGTCATCTTCTTAGAGGCGAAGGCGCTCTACGCGTCCAAGATGGACGTACCCGACGGCGAGATCGTCGACACGCTCGGCTCGGCCAAGGTGCTCCGCCAGGGAACGGATGCGACGGTGGTGGCACTCGGTTCCATGGTGCCCCGCGCGTTGCTGGCCGCCGATGAACTCGCGTCGAGCGGCATTGATTGCACGGTCGTCGACGTGCGTTCGCTGGTGCCACTCGACACGACCACCATCCTTCACGAGGTCTCGGCTACCGGACGGATCTTCACGGTCGAGGAGAATCCCCGCCTGTGCGGGTGGGGTGCCGAAGTCGCCTCCATCGTCGCCGACGAGATCTTCTACGACCTCGACGGACCGATAGTCCGCATCACGACGCCGCACATTCCCCTGCCGGCGGCCGACGCGCTCGAGGACCTGGCGATCCCCTCGGTCGAGCGCATCGTAACCACGATTCACAAATCGATGAACTCGTGACGACGAATCAGCTGAGTTCGCAAGAGAGGCCTCAAACCCGGACCCACGCCGGCTCCTCGCTGTTCCTGGTCACAGGCAGTTTCCGATTTTCACGTGGGGCCGATCGACGACGTCCAGAGTGAGCATTCGCCGAGCGGACTCATGACCGATCGATCGTGTTTCGGACGCTCAAAGGTACGACTCGCACCACTTAACTGAGAACTAAGCGGGATTGGGCCATTAGGCCCTATTCGACTTTCTGTTACACGTGGAAGACTGCTTCCAACATGAGTGGGGAGGGGTGATGTCAAGTTTCGGACTGTTAGCCGCCATATGGCCGCTGACGACGCTTGGTCACTACATTCAGTGGCACATTATCCAGATCAGTGTCGCCAACCTGGTGGTCATCATCTTGATGATCGTCACGTTCATCGTGGCGCTCTTCGCACCATTTCCAGGTCGGCGTCGCCGGAAGGAGAACCCGTGAGCACCACCGAGATCGATCGTCAATGGACGACCCGTCTTCGCAAGCGCGTCGCCGGCAAGCTCCCCCCGGAAAAGTTGTTACCCGACACGCAACCGACGTACGTCGCCTCGTGGATTTACGTCTTTGGCGTCACGACGATGGCCGCCCTCGGCGTCGTCATCGTCTCGGGCTGCCTCTTGGCGGTCCGCGGACCGCAGTGGTGGCACACCTCATCAGTCGGTCACTTTGTTAACTCGCTGCACCTTTGGAGCGTCGAGATCTTCTTCTTCGCGATGGTCGTTCACCTGTGGGGCAAGTTCTTCATGGCGGCCTGGCGCGGAGGTCGGGCCTTGACGTGGATGACCGGCGTCGTCACGTTTCTCACGTCCGTGGCCACCGCGTTCACCGGTTACGTGAGCCAAACGAACTTCGACTCGCAGTGGATCTCGACCCAAGCCAAGGACGGCATCAACGCCACCGGCGCAGGTGCGTTCTGGAATGTCTTGAACACGGGGCAGATGCTGATGTGGCACATCGTCTTGCTGCCCATCGCCGCGGTCGTCTTGACCGCGCTCCACGTGCTCCTCGTTCGAGTCAAGGGCGTCGTGCCGCCCTTTGAGAAGACCACGGAGGTGGCGCAATGACGTCGAAGGCATTTCGTCCCGACGTGGACGCACCCGAGTGGAAGGGCGGCCACAGCCCCTACGACATAATCAAAGAGGGCGTCATCGCCGTCGTCGTGGTATCGATTCTGACGATACTGCTCGCCGTGGCGTTCGGTTCGCCCGACGATCCACAGATCACCGTCAAGTCCTGGTCGTCGAATGATCCAATGGACTTCGCCGCGACGGCGCTCAGTGAACTGAACAACACTTCGGGCTCGGCGCAGTACGGCGCGCCGTACAACAAAGCATCGACTGGCCAGCAACTCGGTCCGCTCACCTTGGCCAAGTGGGTCGGTGCGCGAATCCCCATCAACACCGTGAACGACTTCGTCGTCGATCCGCTCAAGGCTCTGCCCGAACAACCAGTCCTGTCGGCGGACTTGAAGCAGTGGTCGAACGCGTCGTCTTCGACTCGCACGGGCTGGGTGAACAACTACACGCACGCGGCGAACAAGATGAAGATCGTGAGCGGCCAACTGGTCGTCACAGCGACCGACGCCGGTCCAGTACCGGTCATGATGGCGGACCTGTTGCAGATGGCCCGTACGGGCGCGCTCGACCAGGCACTCGTCACTCAAAATGGCTTTTACACCATGGACTACACGCTGCCGTTGCTGTTCCTGGCTGACGGAACCTACCTGGCCAACATCGCCCAGAAGCAGCACCTCACGGGTGACCAGTGGGGCATGATGAACGAAACGGGCAACTACCCGGGTCAAGCGTGGTTGTGGCTCTACACGTTCTGGTACCAGGTCTCGCCCATGAATTCGAGCGGCAACGGCGACATACTCGTGTGGGGCATCATGATGGTGCTCTCGGCGGGGCTCTTGTTGATACCCTTCATCCCGGGACTGCGCTCTATACCTCGCAAGACCCGTGTCTATCGCCTGATTTGGCGCGAGCACTACCGCAACACTCCCTGATTCACACGGGGATCACGAAGCAGTTCCTAACGAGACGTCCAGCCACGCCTCACGTGGTCCTCAGACGGGCACGCCCGACAATCCGAGCAGCAGACCGGTCGCTCCCGCGAGAAGCAGACAGATCACGACATTGCGTCGAAAGGCGAGAAGCAGAACGATCGCGCACGCCAGTATCGGAATCTGCCACAGATGTGTCAGTGAACGACCAAGGGGAATAGCCGAGCCGGCGATGGCTCCGATGACCGCCGGACCCGCTCCGCGAAGAAATGACCGGACCGACGTATCGGCACGAACACGGTCAAAGTGCGGTGCACCCGCGATCACGAAGACGAACGACGGAGTGAACACGATCAGCGCGGCGAGCAATCCTCCCCCGAGACCTCGCGCGGCGTAGCCCACCGCGGCGACCGTCTGCACGACGGGTCCCGGAGTAATTTGCCCGAGCGCCACCACACTAAGAAATTGTGTGCCACTCATCCAGTGGTACGTGCTCACGACGTCGTGTTGCATGAGCGGGACGATGACGAACCCGCCGCCGTAGGAGAGCGCGCCAACCTTGAGAGCGACCCACGCGAGCGCCCCGACTCCACCAACGACGCCCAGGTGAGCGACGAGCGCCGGCGACATGGCCGGCGACGATCCCAGGGAATTTCGCCGTTCGCCGCCGCGAGCCACGATCTCCGCGATTCCGCAGGCCACCAGCGCCAATACCAAGTACGAGCCGACGAGCGCCGCCGCCACGGCTCCAACGACGACGTACACAAACCAGCGCGCGTGCTCCGGTCGTCGCGACCCCAACATCTTTCGACTCGCCGGAACGAGGGTCCACGCAGCATTCAGAGCAACCGCGGGAACGGCCGCGCCGGCACCGGCCGCTGCACCGAGTACCCACGCGGGAGCGTTCCGATCGAGGAAAAGGGCCGACAGGGCCAGTATCAGTGCGAGACCGGGAACTATGAAGCACACGCCGCCGATGAGAGCGCCCAACGTTCCTCGCAGTCGCCACGCGCACAGGATCGCGAGTTGTGTCGACGCCGGGCCGGGAAGGAGATTGGCCGCGGCGATGCCGTCCTCGAACTCTCGTTCATCGATCCATTTACGTCGTTCGACGCACAGTTCCCGAAGCAAGATGATGTGATTCGGCGGTCCGCCAAAACCGATGCAGCCAATCCGTGTCCACTCTCGAGCGATCGTGAGCAGTGAAACTCGCGCCGAAATTCGCTCGTCGTTCACTAGTTCTCGCACCGAAGACTGCGCCGCCCTTGTCGCGTCCCGGTCAGTGAACCAGTGCTCTCACACATTTGCCAGGTCACAACTCAGAGTTGAACGTGACCACGATGCATTCTCGAACGCGACGAGCCTCACGGCTCGCAGCCTACAAATACCCGACGACGATCGATGTTCCCGTTACGACCTCTTCGATTCCGGAACATCCCCCCTACCGGCCGCGGTGTTGAGATGCGACTGTGATTCTCGAAGCCCGTTCACGGGTCCCCCGGCGCTGAAGTAGCGCTGACCGGCAACCAAGAGTTCCTCGGCCGGGAACTTCGTGATGACCTCACAACCCGCGGCGGTGACGACGAGCTCTTCTTCGATCCGCGCCGCCGACCATCCGTCCTTGGCGGGCCAGTACGTCTCGAGTGCAAAGACCATGCCCTCTTCGAGGACTTCGGGGTGATCGAGTGAGATCATGCGACTGAAGATAGGTCGCTCCCAGATCGACAGTCCGATGCCGTGACCGTACTGAAGACCGAAGGCCGCCTCTTCGTTGGCGAAGCCGAACTCCGTCGCCTTCGGCCACAGCGAGACCACGTCGGCGGTCGTCGTCCCGGGCTTCACGATCGAGATGGCGGAGTCGACGAGCTCACGGCACTTCGTGTACGCGTCACGCTGCGCCACCGACGCGCTACCCACGGCGAACGTGCGGTAGTAGCACGTGCGATACCCGTTGAAGCTGTGGAGGATGTCGAAGAAGGCGGGGTCGCCGGGTCGAATCAGTCGGTCACTGAACACGTGCGGATGCGGCGAGCACCGTTCACCGGAGATGGCGTTGACGCCTTCGACGTGTTCGGAACCCAGGTCGTACAGCGTCTTATTCACCAGACCGACGCACTCGTTCTCGCGCACGCCCGGACGCAGGAACGAATAGAGCTCTTCGTACGCGGTGTCGACCATCGACGCGGCGTGCGCGAGCAGCTTGATCTCGTCGGCCGTCTTAATGCGACGAGCCTCGAGAAAGACCTGCTGACCATCGACCAGGGTCATGCCCTCGTTGGCGAAGGCCGCGAGCACCGGCATCTCGATCACGTCCACGCCGATCGGTTCGTTCTGCAGACCGAACTGCGAAAGCACCTCTTTGATCTTCTCGGCCACCGTGCCGGCGCGGTCGGCGCCCGGGGGAATCGCGCCGCGCAGGGTTGAGATGCCGGCGCGCGCACCCTCGTAGGGCATCTCGGTTCCGTCGGGACCGATCTGGACACCCGTCAGCCACGGGTTGTAGAGCTGGTGGTGTCGCGCGGCCGAACCGAAGTCCCACACGATGGGCTTGGCACCTCTCGGCAATAGCGCAAAGCGGATCAGTTTGTCCATGGCCCACGTGCCGATGTGCGTCCCGGTCATGTAGCGGATGTTGTGAAAGTCGAACGTGAGCAAGGCTCCGAGATCCGAACGCTCCAATTCGGCCTGCAACTTGGCGAGTCGTTCCTCGCGGAGACGGGGCATGTCAACGCGGTTCTCCCAGTCAACGGCGTTGCTGCCGTAAGTGTGAATGCCCATCATTCCTCCAGGTATCTAGCGACTAATTAACGTCGGCGCTTTCGCGCCCAAACGTCGATTGAGACTGCGAGCAGCAAGATTATTCCGAGGACAATCTGCTGGTACAGCTCATTGATGTTCAAGAGGTTAATGCCGTTACCAATCAACGCGATGAAGAGAACACCTATCGTCGTGCGCGGCACCGAACCTTCGCCACCAGCGATCGACGTGCCACCGACGACGATGCCCGCGAGCACCGTGAACGTCAGGCTGGGACCACCGCCGGTGGACTGTGCGCTGAGCAATCTCGACGTGTCGATGACGCCACCGAGTCCGGCCGCCAAACCACTCAACGCGAAGGTGATGATGCGAATTTGGTTGACGCGGACACCGGCCAAGCGGGCGGCTTCGGCGTTCCCACCGGAGGCGACGACGTAGCGACCGAACGACGTTTTCGCCAAGAGCAAACTGAGAATCACGACGAATATCAAGACAATCCAGACGGCGCTGGGCACTGACCAGAGCTGCGCGTTGGCGAACGTGTAAAACGCTGAATTCTGGGAGAGCACGATGAGGTTGCCACTCGACACCCTCAGCGCCACCCCACTGATGACAAATGACATCGCCAACGTCGCGATGAGCGGATTGATCTTGAGGAACGCCACGATCATTCCGTTGACCAGACCGACGCCAAGGCCCACGAGCAGCGCGGCAGCGATCGCGATCCACGCGGCATGATGTTCGGCGACTTCACCCGACACCACGGTGGCGAGGCCGTAAATCGCCCCCACCGACAAGTCGAGTCCTCCGGCGACGAGCACGAGTGTTCCGGCGGCGGCAATGGCGAGCGTGGCCGATTGCTGGTCAAGAATGTTGATCAAGTTCGTCTTGGAGAGGAATGGCCCACTCCACACGGACAGGGTGATGAAGAGAATCAGAAACGGTATGGCGATGCCCGCGAGCCGCCACGAACCCAGTATCCGAATCACACCGGAGCGGAAGCCGAGGGATCCACCGTCGTCGATGTCGAGGGCCTCGGGGGTCTCAACTTGTACGTTCATTATTAACCCGTTCCTTCGTTGCTCGACTCGGTGAACGCGGCGGCGAGCACGGCTTGCTCGTTCATTCGTTCGCCAGAGAGTTCGGTGATGATACGACCATGGCGCATGACGAGAACTCGATGCGCAAGTCCCAATACTTCTTCTAAGTCTGAAGAGATGACGACGACGCCCATTCCGGACGCGGCCATCTCGGTCAAGAGGTCGTAGATTGCCCTTTTTGATCCGACATCAACGCCCCGTGTCGGCTCGTCCGCGATCAAGACGCTGGGTGAGCACATGACGGAACGGGCGAACATGAGCTTTTGCTGATTACCGCCCGACAGCATGGAAACCGGCATTCGAATGCTGGCCGCCTTCACGGTCACGGCGCTCATCAGTTCAGTGACCTTGCGCCGTTCTCGAATTCCCGAAATCCATCCGAGCCGACTGACGAGATCGAGCCGCGACAGTGAGATGTTCTCCTTAACCGATCGTCCGACCAGAAGACCCATCTCCTTACGAGACTCCGGAATGAATACCAATCCCCGGTGAATGGAACGCGACGGGCTGTGACCATTCAGGTCCCCGCCCTTCAAACGAACGATTCCTCCGAAGACCTTTGAATCGCGGAATATCGCACGAGCCAACTCAGACCTTCCGGCACCCACGAGACCGGCGATGCCGAGAATCTCACTCTCGTGAAGGACGAAGGAGCAGTCGTTCACACCCAGCGCCTTCAGGTGTTCGACCTCCAACACGACCGCTCGCTCTTCGTCCGCCGCCGCCTTCTCGGGAAAGGCGGTGAGGAGAGAGTGGCCGAGCATTCCTTCAATCAAGGACTCTTCGTTGGCGTCCTTCGCGTCCACCGTGCGGATCAGATGGCCGTCTCGAAGGGTGGTGATGACGTCGGCGAGCGCGAGCACTTCTGATAGGAAGTGCGAGATCAGGACAACGGACTTGCCATCACGCACCAAGGATCGGATGATCTCGTGGAGGGCGGCCGTCTCGTTTCCCGAAAGGGCGGCCGTGGGCTCGTCCATGACGACGATCGAAGCATTGCGAGCGAGCGCCCGCATGATTTCTACCTTCTGTTGATCGGCGATGGAAAGACTTCCCGCGCGACGATCCGGCGAGAGAGCAAAGCCCACCGTCTTAGCGAGCTCACGAAATCGACGGCGAGACTCTCGTCGTCGCACGAATCCAACCGTCGTCGCCTCGACGCCGAGATAGACGTTTTCAGCGACGGTCAGCCCCGGGACGATGGCGAGTTCTTGAACGATCGTCACAATGCCGTGCGCCAGTGCCTCACGCGGCGATTTGAAGCTGAGGTGTTCGCCACCCAGCGTCATCGTCCCCTCATCGGGAGCAATGACACCCGAGATGATCTTGCCGAGCGTGGACTTCCCGGCACCGTTCTCCCCAACCAGCGCGTGCACCGTGCCGGGTGTGATGGTCAGTGAAACGTCACTGAGAGCGGGCACCCCGCCGTACCGCTTCGACACACCCGTGACGACTAAGTCGCCTCCGGAGGACGTCGCGGCACTGCGGGGTGCCTCGTCAAAGTTTTCAGTCGACATGTCAGTTCAAGCCATCCATGTCAGTCTCGGACGTTCGCTCCCTCTCCTACTGATGGATCAACCCGGCCATTCGCCGTTGAACTTGCTGGCGTTGGCTTGGGTCACGATGCCATTGTTCGGCAACTTCGCCACGGGGTTCTGCGAACCCGAGCCCTTGCCCGTCTTCATGGCCTTGATGAGCGCGATCATGCCCAACTCGCCTTCGGTCGCCGGCAACTGCGCGACGTCCGCGAACCAGGTACCGGCCTTCACGGCCGCGATTCCGGTCGCACTCGCTCCGTAACAAACGAGCTTCACAGTCGTGTTCTTCGCGGACGTGAGTGCAGATTGAGCGCCTTCGCAGTCCTGGTCGGCACCGACGATCACGTTCAAGCTCGGGTTGGCAACGAGCGTGTCGGCAATGAAGGTCAACGCCACTGATGGCGTATAGAGACCGTCACCATTGGCGACGATGCTCGCGGTCGCGTCCTTCGCTATTCCGGCGTCGAACGTCTTCGTGATCTCCGCGTCCGGCTCGTCGCCTACGTAGTTGTGAACCAGCGCGATCTTGCACGGGTTCGCCGAGCCACAGGCTGAAATCGCCTCCGCGGCCAACTGAGACCCGATCTTCGCGGGAAAGAACACGACGTTACCCGAGAGACCGTGCACTTCAATCTGATCGCTGTTGTAGTTCGTCCCAAGAACCTGGTCGATGTTGACGACCTTGATCTTCTTCTTGATCGCGAGCTCCACGCCAGGAACAAGCACCGGACCGTAAATTGGCTGCACGATGATGCCTTGGAACTTACCCGAGCTGATCACTTGTTGCAGTTCCGACACTTGAAGGGTGTCCGTGCTTTGTGAGTCGAACACTTGCACGTTCACGTGCCCCGTCGTCGCCGCAACTGCCTTAGCGGCGGCGAGCATCGGCGCGTCGTAACTGTTGGCGACCCCGTAGGACAGGTAGGCAACGTTGTACGTCTTGGCCTTGTGCTTCGTCGCGGCCTGCGCGCTCGTCATCACACCTAATCCCACCGATGTCATGGCGAGCACTCCAGCCATTACAGCCGTGATGCTACGAAATCTGTTTTTGAGCATTGATTTCCCCCCTAGGAAGCCGAAGGCGCTTTACCTTCGACAGATGATGCGATGTTCCTTGCGTTCTGCGGCCCCCCGTGAACTCTCAACGAGAGGCTCAGCAAAGACCAACGTTCCGCTCAGAACGAACTGCCATAGATGACTGACAGTACACGTGTTTACTTAACGTGTCAACCGATAGTGAACAGTTCTGTACAGCCATATTTGATGCCGCCCAGACGGAAATTTACCCCACTAATTCCTATTTGTCTGGTCGCCCTACGTGCACACGACCGACGCCAAATAGGCGTCGGTCGTGTGCGGTTGGGGATGTGAAAAGTGGTTACTTCACGTATTTATAAGGGTTCTCGTTGATCTGTCGCTCGGTCAACTCTGGGTTCATTCCGCTCACCCACGCTTCTTCACCGATCGTGTCGGCGAGGAATGAGACCGTCTTCTCAGTCGCCGTGCGCGCGGCTCCAAGATCGATTCCCACGAGTTTGTGCTCGTGCTTAACAATGTTTCCGTCGATGACCACGGTGTCGACGTCGGCGCGCTGAGCCTGCATCACGACGTGGCCATAGGGGTTGATAATTGGGAACATCGCCGGAGAGTTGTCATTCTTCACGAGCACGACGTCAGCGCGCTTGCCGACTTCGATGCTCCCGATCTTGTCTTCGAGCCCAAGCGCCTTGGCACCCCCGCGCGTCGCCCAGTGGATGACCTCTTCACAACGCACGTCGAGGTTGATTACCTGCTCCCCCTTGAGCTGAGATTCGAAATGCTGACGCGACCGGTCCGAGCCGGCGGTCGCGCGCATGGCGGTGAAGAAGTCCGCGCTCCACCACACTGACGTGTCGTGCGACAGGGAGATCGGAATGTCGTATTGGCGAAGAATCCACGACGACGGGTAGCCCTGGCCCGCGCTTTGCTCACTTTCGGTCGACACCGAGGCCGATCCACCGGAGGCCGCGATGCGGTGGTAGGAGTCGTCCGAGAGCGTCGAGCAGTGAACGAATACGGTGTCCGGTCCCATGCAGTCGTGATCGTGCATCAAGCGGATGCTGTTGTCACCCGTGACGCCAAAGACACCCGCGTGGGTCGTGACCGGTACACCCAACTCCTTGGCCACGTCGAACGCCGGCTTCTCGGGAAATGCTTCATCACCCAGTACGTCAAAGGCCATCTGGAAGCCCAGCATGTCGTTATTGGCGCTGAATCGACGGCTGTAGAACTCTTTGAACTCCGGAGCGACCGACCACTCCCAGGGGGCGGCCTGGATGTTGCCGTAGGCGAGGACGAAGCGACCGGGCACGGCTTCGAGCGCGTCGACCGCGGCGTCAGCGTGTTGCGTGCTTGACAGTCCGTGCGACCAGTCGACCGACGTCGTCACGCCGGCGTCGATCGCCTCGATCCCCGACAGGAGATTGCCCGCGTAGATGTCCTCCGGCCGGAAGTTCTTCCCGTGCTGGAGGTAGTACCACACGAAGTACTGCGACAGACTCCAGTCCGCGCCGTAACCCCGCATCGCCGTCTGCCACATATGACGGTGGGTGTCGATCATCCCGGGCATGATGATGCCGCCGGAGGCGTCAATGCTGAGTGCGCCTTCGGGGGCGCCGAGCTTCGTGCCGATCTCCTTGATGACTCCGCCGACCACGAGGACATCGCTGTTCTTCAAGACGCGATGCTGATCGTCCATGGTGATGACGATGCCGTTTCGAATGACAATCGGTCGTCCGTGCTCGAGCGATTCGCCCGCCGAATTGACGTTATTGCTCATTACAAGCCCCCCAATAATTAGCCGTTAAGGGCTGAAGCGTAGCACTGCGATCCTCAATGTCAATAGTGACTTCACACAATCGAGGACGTCTTAGAAGCACCCATTCTCCTTACGTGGACCGCGATTCAATAGATGAGTGCGAGTCGCGATCGCTTCGAAATCTCTATTTCGCCATCTGAATTCTTCGAGTATGTTTTACTTCACTGAACACTCAAGAGGGGGCGGTCGATGTCAGAGAACCGAGCAGGTCGTACGGCAGTCGTACTGGGCGGAACCAAGGGCTTGGGCAAAGAGATCGTGAAGTCACTGGCCGCCAAAGGTACGACCGTCTATCTCTCCGGTCGCACGCAAGAAAGCGCGAACGCCGCTGCCGAAGAGATAGGACCAGGGACGATTCCACTGGCGCTCGACCTATCCATGCCCGAGACCATTGCCGAGGCGTTATCCACCGTGCCGAAGGTCGACGATCTGGTGATCGCCGCCATCGAGCGCGACGCCAACACCATGGTGAACTACGACATCGAAGCGGCGGTTCGTCTCGTCACCCTCAAGTTGGTCGGCTACACCGAGGCGGTTCACGCGTTGCGGGGCCGGCTCACAAAACAGGCGTCTATCGTCCTCTTCGGGGGATTGGCCCTCCTTCGTCCCTACCCCGGATCGACCACGGTGTCGACCGTCAACGGTGGCGTCGTGGGCATCGTCAATTCGTTGACGACCGAGCTCGCGCCGGTGCGCGTCAACGCCATTCACCCCGGCATCGTCGGTGACAGCCCCTATTGGGAGGGCAAGGACAACAGCCACATCATCAATCGCACACCGCTGGGCCGACTCGTGACCATGGCCGAGATCGTGGATGCCGTGGAGTTCTTGCTGGATAACACGGGAATCAACGGTGTCTGTCTTACGGTTGACGGTGGCTGGCTACTCAAGTAGTCGTTGCGCACCCTGTCGCCGATTGAACGATCAGAGGAGAGAGCCATTTACCACGTGACAGCGATCGATGACCAGAGCGCGCTGACACCCGAGTCCTTCGACGGTCACTCTTCGGGCTATCGCCGCCAGATCCTCGTGAATCGGGCAACGGGATCACCTCATATGACGCTGTCGGTCAACCACCTCGCGCACGACGGACACGTCGATGACGTGCTCCACTCTTTCGAGACGAGCATCTACGTATTTTCGGGAACGCTCGCGGTCACGACGCTCGGAGCGACAGTGCACCTCGGGCCCGACCACTGCGTCGTTCTCCCCCTCGCTACGACCTATCATCTTCGATCGGTCGACGGACCGGTGCGTTGGTTGCAGATGCAATCGCCGGCCGAACTCGATGACGGGCGACGACAGGACACGTTCTTCACCGGAAAACAACTGGTTGAGACGGAGCCGGAAGTACCGGACATGCGAGACCCTCGTAACCGCAACGCCGCGCGTTTCGACTCCGATTCCATGGACCTCACACGACTCGCCGGCGGGTCTGACGTCAGCGCGCCGACGGTGTCGCCCAGCATGGCGACGGCACTCCTGGCCTACAGCGGTATCGGAGTGAAAATGCTGATTGATCACCAGATTGGGGCGCAGTTGCACACCATGTTCGTGGTCGATTACCAACCCACCGCGATTGCCCACCCCCACGACCATCCGTTCGAAGAGGCGTACGTCTTCGTCGAAGGGGAGGTTCATGCATTGGTTGACGGCGAATTATTGGTTCTTCACCCCGGCGATGTGCTCTGGGCTGGTGTGGGCTGTGATCACGGTTTCGAGAATCGAAGCCCTGGTCTCGTTCGATGGATCGAAGTGCAAGCTCCGGCGCCACCGCCTCGTCACTCGTATCGCTTCAGTCGAGAGTGGGAGCATCTCGCCGAAAAACTGAGGGCGGTCGAGTAGGTGTCCATAGAATCTGATATCGCTAACTCCGACAGGGGAGAGCGAACTCGTCCTTCCTTGACGGGTGACAATTGCGGAAAGAGAGATTGACGTATGGGGGTTCCCAAGAGGGTGGCCACCGAACCAAGGGCGACAGCGACTTCCCGGACGACCAAGGGTCCTCGCAAAACAGACCTTGCCGAGCCACAGCCGTTGACTACTCCTAACCGTCTGGCGCCGGGACTAGTGGGCGCGCGTCTGCGCCAACGCCGGATGGAGCGTGGCATCTCGCTGCGCCAATTCGCTCGAGACATCGACGTGTCGGCGTCATTCATTTCACAACTCGAAACCGGCAAGGCCCAACCGTCGGTGGCGACCTTCTTCTCAATCTGTGCCGCGCTCGACATCTCCACCGATGAACTCTTCAACTATGACGATTCCATCGAAACGGAGCGCGAGGAGTCTACGAATGGTCCCACCGACGCCGCGAACAACAATTGGCTCGCCGTTGAACACGACACCGAGATTTCGACGTCGCAACGCGTTCATCTCGATGGTGGGTCGTCACCAGTTGTGCGCCCGAACGAGCGAAGGGTGCTCGTCCTCGACTCTGGCGTGACCTGGGAGTCCCTGACGTCCTCGCATCGCGACCGGACGGATTTCATGTTCGTCCGCTACGAAGTCGGCGGAAGTTCCACGCTGGAAGATCGGCTCATCCGACACGCTGGCGTGGAGTATGGATTCATACTCAAAGGAACACTGCACATCGCAGTCGGATTCGATACCTACGTGCTCAATGCCGGGGACTCCATTTCGTTCGATTCCAGCCGTCCGCATCGTCTTTACAACGATGGCAATGTCCCGGTCGAAGCAATTTGGGTAAACCTCGAATTTCGAGGGAACTAACGAGGCCTGCGTGAGGCATCGTGCCATCGCCTCGGCCGAGAGGTGTGCACGATCGAAGATCAACCGAGATCGAGGAGGAGCCTTCATTGGAGCACAGTGACGATCGACCCACTGTCGCCGTCCTCGGCATGGGCAAGATGGGACAGGCCCTGGCCGGTCGCCTGCTCGATCAAGGGTGGTCGGTCTTCATCTGGAACCGGTCCCCGAAAGACTTCGCCAATCTCGAATCGCGGGGTGCCGTTCGGCTGCACTCGCTCGAGACACTCTGGAACGACGCCAGCGTCGTCATCACATTCCTCGCGAATGACGACGCCTTGGCCAACGTCTGTTTGAACGACGAGGGCGTGCTGTGCGCGGGGTCCCGTGAACGAACGTTGATCGACATGTCGACGGTGTCACCTCGTATTTCAGCGGAGATCGCCGCGAGGACCGAAGCGGTCGGTATCGACTACCTCCGATCTCCCGTGAGCGGCAATCCGGCGGTCCTTTCGGCCGGCAACATCACTCTGATCGTCTCCGGTCCTCGCGCAACGTTCGAACGCGTCGAAGTCTTGATGAACTCCATTGGTCCCACCGTCTTGTACGTGGGCGACGCCGAACAGTCTCGGACACTCAAACTCGCGATCAATTCCGGCCTGGCGGTGACCGCGCAGATCATGGCCGAACTGATCGTCTTTGGCGAGAACAATGGAATCGAGCGATCGACGCTTCTGCACGCACTGGGTGAGTCCGTGATGGGATCGCCATTCATTCGCTACAAGACCCCGGGTTTGATCGACCATGACTACTCCGCGACGTTCACCACGAACCTCTTGATCAAGGACCTCGATTTGGCGCTCGATGTCGCACGAAGCGCCGAACTGTCCTTGCCGGTCATCGAATTGGTGAGCGCGCTCGCGAGTCTCGCCTCGAACAATGGATACGGCGAGATTGACTTCGCGTCGTTGCTCCCAAGCCTTCAGCTCACGTTGGGAAAAACTCCCGACGTTGAGCCGTCGACCAGTGCAATTCCCTAGTCCATGAAGACCGCATCGCGGACGAGGAATCTGCCGGTTTGTTTAGCGTGACTTAACGTGCTGTAGCGTCTAATTTCACCGAAGGTCAATCGAACATAGAGCAAGGCTCGCTCGTCGTTTGATCGATTCATCTTCGATCACGAATACTGGCTCACCGTCGCAACAGACAACGGAGGAATGATCGCATGGCCAATGTCACAATGCCGCAGCTCGGTGAAACGGTTGCCGATGGCACGGTCACGAAATGGTTCAAGAAAGTCGGCGATACCGTCGTCAAGGGTGAAGCACTCTTCGAAGTCTCGACCGACAAGGTCGACACCGAGATTCCGTCACCCGCGAACGGTGTACTCACTTCAATCTTGGTCGATGAAGGAGCGACGGTCGACGTCGGAACGGTCCTCGCCGTCATCGGCGGCGGCGCCGACGAACCATCAGTTACGGTCGCAGACACGGTCGCTACGGCACCGTCGAGAGATTCAAGTCATTCGCGCACGACCCAACCTCCACGCGAGAAGAAGTCCGATGAGACGCAACTTTCTCCGGTTGTACGACGACTTATTGAGGAAAACCGTCTGGACGCTGCGAGTATTCCCGGATCGGGTCCGGGCGGACGCATCACGCGACAAGACGTCCTCGATTTTGTTGACGCGAATGCTTCGTCGAAGGAGTCGAACGGTGGACCGCAGTCACCCATTGTTCGCCGGCTTATGAGTGAGCACAACATTGATTCGAAGAGCGTCACAGGCACCGGTCCGAACGGCACGATCACGCGTCACGATGTTGACGCATTGATCAGTGGTACGGCGTCCTCGATGACCGCGGCGGGCGAAGGCCCTGACCAGGTGATTCCGTTCAACAAGATCCGTCGCATCACGGCGGAACACATGGTCAGATCAAAAGCGACGTCAGCTCACACGCTGATGGTCAAAGAGGTCGACTACGAACAGGTGGAATTGGTCCGGGCACGTCACGGATCCTCGTTCAAGGAGCGCGAGGGGTTCAGCCTCAGCTACTTGCCCTTCAACGCCGTCGCCGTCGCCCAGGTGCTGCGTGAGTTCCCACGCCTCAACGCATCCGTCGGCAACGACGAACTCATACTTCACCGCGACGTGAATCTGGGGATCGCCGTCGACATTGAGAATGAAGGACTCGTCGTGCCCGTCATTCGAGGCGCCGATCTTCTCGACCTTCGCCACCTCGCCCAGGGCATACGCGACGTCGCCGATCGAGCTCGATCAAAGCGTCTCAGTGCCGATGACCTCTCGGGAGGAACGTTCACTATCTCGAATCCCGGTCCATTTGGCACGCTGCTGACGGGCGCCATCATCAATCAGCCGCAGGTCGCGATTCTCTCGACCGACTCGGTTGTACGCAAACCCGTCGTCATCACGGCGGCCGACGGCGATGAGTCAGTCGGCATCCATTCCGTTGGGATGTTGGCACTCACCTTCGATCATCGCGCCGTGGACGGCGCGTATGCGGCACGCTTCCTGGGTCGAATGGCCGAGATCTTGACGACCCGCGATTGGGAGAGCGACCTCACCTAGTCGGTCATCGCGAGCGCTGACGTTTCGGTGTCGCACGCGGATAGTAACTTGAGACCTCGGACGCAAGGCGGTGTTCTGCTCGTTCGCGAGCGGGTGAGCACCAGTAATGAGTACACAGTCAAGGGGGATGGGACTCGTGTTCAGGTTGAAGTTCACTTCGAAGGCAGTCGGGCACGTCCCGCGACTCGTCCGGGTTACGCCGTGAGCGAGACGCACATTCTCGAAGCACGCCAATTGGTGAAGCGTTTCGGAGACTTCGAAGCCGTGAAGGGCATCGATGTCGCGATTGATAGGGGCGAAAGCTTCGGGTTTTTAGGACCCAATGGGGCCGGCAAGACCAGCACGATGCGAATGATCTCGGCGGTTTCCCAGCCGACGAGTGGAACGATTTCGATCTTTGGTCTCGACCCACGATTCGACGGACCCGAGATCCGCAGTCGACTCGGCGTCGTACCGCAAGAGGACTCGCTCGAACTTGAGCTTTCCGTTCGACACAACCTCGAGATGTTCGGTCGTTACTTCGACCTTCCCCGACGCGTCGTTCGAGAGCGCGCCACGGAGTTGCTCGAATTCACGCAGCTCTCTGAGCGGGCCAACGAAAAAGTCGACAACCTCTCCGGCGGGATGAAGCGACGGCTCACCATCGCTCGCGGACTCATCAATCGACCCGAGATCCTCATCCTCGACGAACCGACGACGGGGCTCGACCCGCAGGCTCGACATTTGCTCTGGGATCGTCTCTACCGGCTCAAGCGAGAAGGCGTCACGCTGATCATCACGACGCACTACATGGATGAGGCCGAACAGCTCTGCGACCGTCTCGTCGTCATGGACCAGGGATCGATCGTCGCCGAAGGCGCACCGCGAGTTCTCATCGAGCAGTTCTCCACCCGTGAGGTCGTGGAATTGCGATTCATCACCGATGACCACGAAGAGTATTACGAGCGGCTCGCACCATTCGCCGAGCGAGTCGAAGTGCTTCCCGATCGAGTGTTGCTGTACGTCAACAACGGTGACGACACGCTTCGCGACGTGCACGCTGCGCATATCACGCCATCGAGCGCGCTCGTTCGACGGAGTTCACTGGAAGACGTCTTCTTGCACCTCACCGGCCGATCGCTGACGGAGTGAACGTGAATCCCTCGACGCGCACCGACGTCGGTCGCTCCAGGTGGCTACGGAGTTGGGGTTATCACGCGGAGTTTTACGCCCAGACGTGGCGCGGGTCGGTCGCGAGCTCCGTCCTCTTTCCGATTCTCTTTCTCGCCGCACTCGGCATCGGTGTCGGCAAGCTCGTCGCGCACCACCACGGACTGGTCGACGGACAGACCTACCTGCACTACATCGCCCCCAGCTTGCTCGCGACCACCACGATGCAGTTGGGCGAAGGGGAGTCCCTCTGGCCGGTGCTCGCCAGCGTCAAGTGGGTTCGCACGTATCACGCCGCAGCGACCACTCCGCTCGAGCCGGACGACATCCTCTACGGCAAGCTCGCGTGGGTCGCAACGAGGGCGTTCGTGACGTCCGTGTTCTACACGATCATCATCGGAGTATTCGGCGCACTGCAGTCGTGGTGGAGCCTGACACTTCCGTTGATCGGGACGCTCGTTACCGTGGCCTTCTCCGCGCCGCTGGTCGCCTACGCGGCGCGCTCGCAGTCCGACGCCTCGTTCACCACGCTCTACCGATTCGCGTTCGTACCCATGTTTCTTTTCTCGGCCACGTTCTATCCGCTCTCGGCGTATCCCGGCTACCTGCGTCCGGTCGTTCAGTTCTTCCCGCTGTACCACGGCGTCGCGCTCGCGCGAGCAGCCGCGTTCGGTCAAGGTTCGATCCCGGCGCAACTCGGTCACGTCACGGTGCTCGTGGCGATGGCCATCGTCGGAGTTGCGTGGGGGCGGCGAACAATGCGACGCCGATTGACGGACTGATGATCGCGCGTTCGTTCCCAATGATTGGCTCGCGCCGATCCCTTCGAGTTCTCGAGCGCAACGCACTCGTGTACCGCGCGCAATGGGTGATGTTGATCTCGGGCTTTTTCGAGCCGCTGTTCTACTTGCTCTCCATCAGCATCGGCCTCAACAAACTGGTCGGCCCGCTGCCCGTTCACGGCCAGTTCATCAGTTACGCCAAATTCGTCGCTCCGGGCATGCTGGCCACCTCGGCGATGAACGGCGCCATGATCGATGCGATCTTCAACACCTTCTTCAAGTTAAAGATCTCGCACGTGTACGACGCTCTGCTCGCCACGCCGCTCGACGTGACGGACATCGCGTTGGGAGAAGTGCTGTGGGCTCTCGCGCGCGCCACTATGTACTCGGCGTCGTTCATCATCTGCATGGCGGCGCTCGGTGATGCCGGAAGTGTCTGGGTCATTCTCTGTTGGCCCGGTGCGATTCTGACGAGTCTCACCTTCAGTTGCATGGGACTGGCAGCGTGCACCTTCATGCGAACGTGGCAGGACTTCGACCTCGTGGCGTTGGTCCAGTTGCCACTCTTCTTATTCTCTGGAACGTTCTTTCCGATCACGCAGTACCCACAGTGGCTCGGCGCGATCGTTTCGTTCTCACCCCTCTACCAATCGGCCGCCCTCTTGCGCGGTCTGTCGCTCGGTCAGTTTGATTGGATAATGATCTTCCGCGCCGGTTACCTCATGGCGATCGCGCTCTTCGGTCTTTACGTCGCGGCCCGACGATTCTCTAAGATTCTCGCGCCCTAGTCCTCGGCAATTGCTAGCGTCCGCGCATGGCTGACTTACAAATCGTCGAACACCGAATCACCGTTGGCGAATTGACCTTCAACGTGGCTGAGACTGGATCCGGTCCCCCGGTGGTCATGCTGCACGGTTGGCCCGACTCGTGGTACCTGTGGGAAGCACAGATGGTCGCGTTAGCGCAGAGCGGTCACCGCGTCATCGCGCCAGACCTTCGAGGATTCGGTGAGAGCGATCACCCCGACGCGGTCGAAGAGTATTCGATGGGCAAGCTGATCGGCGACGTCGCCGCGATCATGGACGAATTCAATATCGATCGCGCGACGCTCGTCGGCCATGACTGGGGTGCCGCGCTGGCGTGGCTCCTCGCCACATTCGATCCCGAGCGGGTCGAGCGTCTGATCGTCGTCTCCGTCGGCCATCCATTGGCGTTCGCGTCAGCCGGTTTTCGACAAAAACAGCTGTCGTGGTACATGCTGTGGTTTCAATTTCCCGGCGTCGCGGAACAGGCATTCCCCGCCGACGACTGGGCGTTGTTCCGCAACTGGGCACACGAAGGCACCGCTCGAGGCGTCGACGACTACATGGAACGTCAAATACACGACCTGTCGCGTCCGGGGAGACTCAGCGCGGGATTCAATGTCTACCGCGCGAACATCTCACCCGACACTTTCGCGGGCGACGGTCGAGGCGTGGATCTGCCACAGGTCACGTGTCCCACGATGGGTGTCTGGAGCAGCGGTGACATGGCCCTCAGCGAAGTACAAATGACCGGTTCCGAGCGGTGAGTCTCCGGACCGTGGCGTTACGAACGCATCGAGGGCGTCAACCACTGGATCCCCGTGTACGCCAGCGAGCAGTTGAACTCGTTTCTGGTCGACTTTCTCGCCAACTAGACGCGTTGAAGGAGTCGACAGACCCGTTCAAAGTCGTGCTAGGCCGAGTGAATGGAAATGCCGTCGGTGAGTGACGCGGCCGCGCTCGTGCGCGTCGGAGACCTCTCAGCCGAAGAACTCACGCGAATGTGTCTCGAGAACATCGAGACCGAGAACCCTGCGCTCAATGCCTTTGTCTTCGTCGATGAGGAACACGCCATCACCTCGGCCAAGGAGGTGGACCGAGCAATCCGAGAAGGACGCGCCGATGAATTAGGTCCGCTCGCCGGCGTTCCGTTTGGCGTGAAGGACCTGGAAAACTGCGCGGGAATGCCGACGACCCGTGGATCGCGGTGGTTCGCCGACGGAGCATCGAAGTCATCGGATTCGATGCATGTGGGTCGCCTTCGCGAGGCCGGCGCCATTCCCATCGGCAAGACGGCCACCCCCGAATTCGGTGCGTGGGCTTACACCGCGAGTCCGCTCCTGGGTGTCACCCGCAATCCGTGGGACCCCAGTCGAACGCCCGGAGGTTCAAGTGGAGGATCCAGTGCGGCCGTCTCGAGTGGGATGGTTCCCTTCGCCACCGCGAGTGACGGCGGCG
>CALGFJ010000152.1 GCA_937881055.1 uncultured Acidimicrobiaceae bacterium
TGTGGGCGCCAATGCGGTCCGGCAAGAATCGCCGCAGATCGACCGAAAGCTGATAGGGCAGTACCTGGATGATGAGCGGAAGGATGAGGAGCATCCCGACGAAGGCACTGATCGCTCCGGCGGTGTGACGAATGATCGTGCCCATCCCCATCGCGATCAGTCCCAGCACGCAGACGAACAGACCGCCGCCGAACACCGCTCGAAAGGCCCCGGGACTCGAAAGCGTGGCGTGCGTGGCCGGCGACGAAAGAAGAAACTGACCGAGGAAGAACGCCACGAATGACGTCAACTCTGCGACCACAAAAGAGAGTACGCCGAAGACGAAGATCTTGGCGGCGTAGACCCGTGAGCGCTTGGGAACGGCGCTGAACGTGGCGCGTATCGTCCCGGTACTGTACTCGGCGCTGATGACCAGCACACCCAAGATGCCAATGGAGAATTGAGCGATCAAGAGTCCGATAAGGCTCACTTGCGTCGGATCGAAACCCAGGTGCTGTCCGGGATTCACACTGGACCAGTGCGCCCGGGTTTCCGCCGTGACGAGTGCGCCGACACCGATGCCCAACACGATCGTTACCGCGATCGTCCACATCGTGGAGCGGACGGTGCGAATTTTCGTCCACTCTGATTTCACGAGATCGAAGAAGCTGTAGTGCCCCGACGGCAGAGCCCTCGGTGTCGTTTCGGTTTCGGTGGTGACGGTCACAGTTTCGCTCCAGTCGAGTTGGTTGGACCGGTGGGGGTCGTCCCGTGGTATTCGATGCTGTCTTCTGTAAGTTCCATGAAGGCCTCTTCGAGCGAGGCCGATTGTGGTGCCAGTTCGTGCAAGACGACCGGGATCGTCGCCGCCAACTCGCCAATGGTGACTTCGTCGGCTCCGCGAACCGAGAGCGAACCGTCGTCTTCGAGAGCGACCACCGCCCCTTGGTGCTCGAGCGCCGCCTTCAACTTCGCGGCTTCGGGTGAGCGCACTCGCACGAAGTTCTCGGTGCTCTGTGAGAGCAGTTCTTCGATCGAGATCTGCGAGATCAGTTTTCCCTTGCCGATAATCACGACTTCATCAGCGGTGAGGGCCATCTCGCTCATGAGGTGACTCGAAACAAAGACGGTGCGGCCCTCACGCGCGAGTCCCTTGAGAAGATTCCGCACCCAACGAATCCCATCGGGATCGAGACCGTTCACCGGCTCGTCGAAGAGGAGGATTTCGGGATCGCCGAGAAGAGCGGCCGCGATGCCGAGACGCTGACCCATTCCCAAGGAGAACTTCCCGGCCCGCTTTCCGGCAACGGCCGTCAACCCGACGACCTCGAGCAACTCGTCGATGCGGGCATTCGAAATGTGATTCGTCTGAGCGAGCATCTTCAGGTGCGACCTCGCACTACGTCCGGGATGGATCGCCTTGGCTTCGAGCAGCGCGCCGACTTCTCGAAGTGGCCAATGGAGATCGTTGAAGTGCTGACCCTTCACGGTCACGTCGCCGGCGGTGGGCGCGTCCAAACCCATGATCATTCGCATCGTCGTCGACTTGCCCGAACCGTTCGGCCCCAGGAATCCCGTGACGACCCCCGGTCGCACCGTGAAGCTCAGCTGCTCCACGGCGTGTTTCGAGCCGTAGTGCTTCGTGAGGCCCTTGGCTTCGATCATCGAACGTCTCCAATCGTGGCCGAGCGTGTTGCGGCCCCCCCTAAACCTACGGCACCCGTTGGAGGGGCAAATCGGTTGGAACCCTGGTTTGGGCGCCCCCACGGCGCTGAGCCTCAGGGTTATCCCCCAGACCGCGACCTCTGTTCAGGACTTCAACACGTCCGAGCACAACGCCGTTACGCGCTCGCGGTTCTTATCGCAATGAGATGTGGATCGCTCGAATCACGATTCGGCTATTGAAGGTCCCGACTCCACGAAGCGTCGCAGAGCGATCACGTACCGTCGCGTCACCGAACGTTGCACCGCTCGACCGACCGGCCCCGACAGTCGCGCCAACGGGTCGACCGGTCTCGAAAAGGCGCGAATGGCGAAATACGTTGAACCTTCGCGACGTTCGAGGACGAAACTCTCCTCACCTCGCTCGGGATGGCCGGGCAGGGTGCCGTACGCGAAACCGAAGGCGTCGGGCTCTTTGAATACGGCGACGATCCGACACGGCGCCGCCACCTGCGCCGGTCCCACCGACGTGACCGCGATGACCGTGGCGTCGGGTTCGACGGGTTCGTGCGGGAAGATCCGAAGTCCGGCGCCCTCGTGAGCCACCCAGGTGCGAAGACCCTCGACGGCCCGATCGAACGCTGCGGCGTCAGCGATCCTTTCCTCGACACGCACGTGGTGATAGCCCGACGGAAGGTCGTCACTGCGCGATGCACCGATCTCTGGGTACGTCGGCGACGCCCGTCGCGCCTTCCCCAGCATCGCTTCGAGTTGCGTAGGGCCGAGTCGGCGCAGCGAGAGCATGCCTACGTGTTATCAGACCGGGCTCTATCACTCGATGTCCGCGACTTGCCACGCGACCACGCGACCTCGGGCCCATACCTCAAAGGAATCTCGTGCATCGCTTTGTCAGATGTGGCGTATTTGCGCGCCGGCGCGGCCGTTCGAGCCGCCCGAGTGTTATTAGGAGCGACTCGCATTGCTGCCTAAGATTGGCGAGGCGCTCGAAAGTGTGCCCGAATCAAGGAGCGTGCGTGACCGCTGTGGAGAGTTCGACAAAAGTTGTGCTGGGTGGCGTTCGCGGAGGACCCGATGTCGCGACTCTCCGGAAGGATCGCTGGCGGGTCCAACCGATGGTCACAGCGTCGATTCTCACATCGTTCATCATCTACTCGACGTGGGCCGCGTTCCAGAATCGGTACTACTACGTCGGCGCCGGTTTCGGTCGTGATCTCATCAGTCCGTTCTATTCACCGTGCATCGGCGGGGTCTGCGTGCCGGGCGCGAAGGCCGGATTCGCCATCAACTGGTTCCGGCTCTCTCCGGCGCTGCTGATCCTGATTTTCCCCTTGGGTTTTCGTTTCACGTGTTACTACTACCGACGCAGTTACTACCGAGCGTTCTGGTGGTCACCGCCGGCGTGCGCCGTCTCCGACGCCCACGGCAGGTACTCCGGTGAGACCAGATTCCCGCTCGTCATGCAGAACCTCCACCGTTACTTCTTCTACGCCGGTCTCGTCTTGAACACGTTCTTGACCATCGACGCCGTCGAGGCGTTCCGCGAACCGGGACTCGGCTGGGGTGTGAGTGTCGGCACAGTTGTGTTGTGCGTGAACGCTGCACTGCTCTGGATGTACTCACTCAGTTGCCACGCCTGTCGCCACCTCGTCGGCGGTCACGTCAAGAGCTTCAAGGCCCACCCGCTTCGGTACCGGTTCTGGAAGATCATGTCGCCGCTCAACGCGAAGCACATGAACCTCGCGTGGGCCTCACTGCTCTTCGTCGGCTTCACTGACATCTACGTGCGCCTCGTAGCTTCCGGCGCCATCACCGACTACAAGATCTTCTAGAAGGACAACGAGTGACCGACTCCCCGTACGAACATCACGCCTACGACGTACTCATCATCGGCGCCGGCGGCGCCGGACTGCGCGCCGCGATCGAAGCGAAGCAGCGCGGTCTCACGGTCGGCATCATCACCAAGTCGCTGCTGGGCAAGGCGCACACCGTCATGGCCGAGGGCGGCATCGCGGCCGCGATGGGCAACGTCTCCGAAGAGGACAACTGGATGGTGCACTTTCGTGACACCATGCGCGGCGGCAAGTACCTCAATAACAACCGCATGGCCGAACTGCACGCCAAGGAGTCGCCGGACCGCGTCTGGGAATTGGAGCAGTGGGGGGCGCTGTTCGACCGGACCAAGGACGGCAAGATCCTCCAGCGCGACTTCGGCGGTCACCGCTACGCTCGCCTCGCCCACGTCGGCGACCGCACCGGTCTGGAACTGATCCGCACGCTCCAACAAAAAGTCGTCTCCATGGACACTGACGTCTTCATGGAGTGCAAGGTCCTGAAGTTGGTTCACGACGATGCCGGTCGCATCGCCGGATGCGTCGCCTACTGGCGAGCCACCGGTGAGTTCGTCACCTTCGAAGCGAAGTCGGTCATCATCGCGACCGGCGGCGTGGGCAAGTCCTGGAAGTTCACGTCGAACTCGTGGGAGGGCACCGGCGACGGTCACGCGATGGCCTTGTGGGCCGGCGCGAAGTTGATCGACATGGAGTGCATCCAGTTCCACCCGACCGGCATGGTCTGGCCAGTAAGCGTGCGCGGACTCCTCGTGACCGAGGGCGTTCGCGGCGACGGCGGGGTGCTGCGTAACGCCGAAGGCCAACGCTTCATGTTCAACTACGTCCCCGAGATGTTCCGTGCCGAGACCGCCGAGACCGAAGAAGAGGGCGACAAGTGGTACGACGACCACACCGCGGGACGTCGCCCGCCCGAACTCCTGCCCCGCGACGAAGTGGCGCGCGCGATCAACACCGAGGTGAAGGCCGGACGAGGCAGCCCCCACGGCGGTGTCTACCTCGACATCGCCTCGCGACGGACGCCGGAATACATCCGTCGCCGCCTGCCATCCATGTACCACCAGTTCATGGAATTGGCCGGCGTCGACATCACCCGTGAGGCGATGGAGATCGGACCGACCTGTCACTACATCATGGGCGGCGTCCAGGTCGTCGCGGACAGCGCGGCGACCGCGGTCCCGGGCCTCTTCGCCGCCGGCGAAGCGGCCGGCGGCTTGCACGGCGCGAACCGGCTCGGCGGTAACTCCTTGAGCGACCTCGTCGTCTTCGGTCGTCGCGCCGGCATGGGCGCGGCCGAGTACATCGAGGCCGGGGACGTCGCGACGTCGTTCGATATGGAAGAGGCCGAGACGGCGGTCAAGGAAGCGCTCGCGCCCTTCGAGCGAGCCGACGGTGAGAACCCGTACACGATCCAACACGATCTCCAAGAGATGATGCAGTCGCTCGTCGGCATCATCCGCACCGGCCCCGAGTTGGAAGAGGCCAAGGGCAAACTCGACGAATTCATAGAGCGCGTCAAGAACATTTCGGTCAAGGGCGGCCGGGCGTACAACCCCGGATGGAACCTCGCGACCGACCTGCCGTCGATGCTCACCGTCTCACGCTCCACGGCGCTCGCGGCGAGCCTGCGCAAGGAGTCGCGCGGCGGTCACACCCGCGAGGACTTCCCGAACCCCGACCCCGAATTCGCGAAGTTCAACTTCGCGCTGTCGTGCGACGGCGGCGACTGGGACAGCCCTATCACGGCCGCCGAATCGCCGTTACTGCCGATGCCCGATGAACTGAAGGCCCTACTCGAGGAGGCGCACTGATGGCCGACGTGACGATGCGAATCTGGCGCGGCGACGCTACCGGGGGCGACTTCGAGACCTACACGATCTCCCAGAACGAGGGCGAAGTGGTCCTCGACGTCGTCCACCGCATTCAGGCCACCCAAGCACCGGACCTCGCCTGTCGATGGAACTGCAAGGCCGGCAAGTGCGGTTCGTGCTCCGCCGAGATCAACGGCAAGCCGCGTCTCATGTGCATGACGCGAATGGACCAACTGCCCGAGGGCGAGGTGACCGTAACGCCGATGAAGGCCTTCCCCATCATCCGTGACCTCGTGACCGACGTCTCGTTCAACTTCGAGATGGCCAAGCGCGTGCCGGCACTCCTCCCGCCGCCGATGCCCGAAGGCGGATATCGCATGTTCCAACAGGACGTCGATCGCGGACAGGAGTTCCGCAAGTGCATCGAGTGCTTCTTGTGCCAGAACGTCTGCCACGTCATCCGGGACCACGAAGAGAACAAAGTGCATTACGCCGGGCCGCGTTTCTTCATTCGCTACGCCGAGCTCGAGATGCACCCCCTCGACACCAACGACCGTCGCGAACTCTTGAAAGAGGAGATGGGTCTCGGCTACTGCAACATCACCAAGTGCTGCACCGAGGTCTGTCCCGAGCACATCCACATCACCGATAACGCCATCATCCCGTTGAAGGAGCGCGTCGTCGACGCCGACTACGACCCGATCGCGTGGCTGGGTCGAAAGATCCGTCGACGCACCAAGAAAACGGCCAGCGAAGCCTCCGTGCAGCCCGCGCCCTAATTCGTGGCGGACTTCCTCTCGACCGAGTGGTTCCAAGAACTCAACGACACGTTGGAGAACGCCGGTCCCGTCCCCTTGGACGATGACGCAGCGACGACACGCGTGGTCATCGAGTTCCCGGACGCCCCGAGCAACGGACCGCACGCCATCACGTTCTCGATCGGACCCGACGGTGCCCGCGTCGATTCCGGGGATCATTTGGCCGCCGACGCCATCGTGCGACTCTCGTTCGACGACGCGTCGGCACTAACCAACGGCGACATTGACAGCGCGACCGCGCTGCGCGACGGACGCGTCAAAGTGCGCGGTGACGTCAACGCGATCGTCCCACTTCTCAGTTGGCTCCAACGCGCGCACCCGAGCGCCGACTAGTTGCACAAAATGGATCTGCCGCTTCACGAAGACGACCTCGCCGAACCCGGCGTGCTCGAAGCTCATATGCTCCATCGCCACGGCGCCGATATCCCTCCGGTCGCCGTGTTGTGCTTCTTCAACGAGCTCCTCGAGGATCTGGCCGCCGAGGGTGTGCTCGAGACGAAATACACCTTGCGAAGTGAGATCGGGCGCAACCCGGTCTACGAGTTCCTCACCGACGAGGGCCCCGTCTCGGTGATACATCCGGGTGTCGGGGCACCGTTAGCGGCCGGCTTCGTCGAAGAGATCGCGTCGCTCGGCGTGACGACGCTCGTCGCGTGCGGCGGTGCGGGCGCCCTGGTCGACCGGCTCGACCTCGGCCACGTCATGGTCGTGGCCTCGGCCCTGCGCGACGAGGGCACCAGCTTCCATTACGCCGCGCCGAGTCGGATCATCGACGCCGACCCCCTCGGTGTTCGCGTGCTCGGTGAGGTCCTCGACGAACACCACGTCGAGCATTTCATAGGGCGCACCTGGACGACTGACGCGTTCTTCCGAGAGACGCGCTCGCGTGTCAATCGACGGATCGACGAACACTGCTCCGTCGTCGACATGGAGTCATCGGCCTTCATCGCGGTCGCGAAGTATCGAGGACTGCGATTCGCCCAACTGCTCTACGCGGGCGATTCACTCGCGGGCGAAGAGTGGGACAGTCGTTCGTGGTCCGGTGCGCGAGACGTGCGCGAGGAACTCTTTCGCGTGAGTGCGGTCGCGGCGCGGCGACTCCACGTCGCAATACCGTAGGCGCAACGACAACATAGAGTTATCCGGCCGCGATCTCCGTCATGGAGTTGGTCCCGTTGTTCGCGACCCAGACGCG
>CALGFJ010000153.1 GCA_937881055.1 uncultured Acidimicrobiaceae bacterium
GTCCTCACCGACACCGGCGCCAACGACACGTTCTTGTACAACACGGGTCAGATCATGTCGCTGAGCGACACGACCTGGAACCGCAAGCAGTTCTACTCCGTGACCCGCAAGGTAAACGGTTCGTCGAAGGTCCTCGGCAGCGGCCTCACGTGCCCGCCGTGCAACGTCGGTAAGAACTCGATCCCCAACTACGCGGCGTTGACGACCCAGGCGATCCACACGCTGGGCACGATGACCGTCTTCGCCGGCCAGCGCGCCGACGGCTTCTACGTCGACCTCGGCTCGATATTCGACCTCGGCGACCTGCGCCCCTTCCAACCTGACTTCCTCTTGAAGGGCGCGGCGATCGCCGGGGTCAATTCACTGGCCGCGACGAACGTGCACTCGATCGCCATCCAGGTTCCGATCTCGGATCTGACCAAGGGCGGCGCCGTGCCAACGACCTACACGGACGCCGTCTCGACCATCGGCGTCTGGACGACGGCGAGTCGCCAGAAGACCAAGATCTACGGCCGTTCGTCTCGGACCAACACCGGTCCGTGGATGCAGGTCTCTCGCCTCGGCAACCCGCTTATCAACGAGGTCATCATCCCGATGGGCCACAAAGACGACTGGAACTCAGATGCGCCGAAGGACGACAAGCAGTACTCCACGTACTACGACCACCCCGGTCTCGCGTCGCTGTTGAACGTGCTCTACCCCGGGGCGTTCCCGAACCTGGCGGCCTACGCCGCGGTCTCGTCGAACAACCGACCGGACCTGGACGCCGTGCTCCTGACCGGTGTGCCGCCGCTCTTCCCCGGATTCCAGAACTACACCGGTGCGACGAAGGCCGACATGCTCCGACTGAATGTGGCTATCAAGCCCACGGCGACGTCGGCGGCGAACATCCTCGGTGTCGTCGGGGGTGACAACGCGGGATTCCCGAATGGACGCCGGGTCTTTGACGACGTGGTGAGCATCGAACTCAAGGCCGTCGCCGGTGCGCTTCTCGGTGCCGTCGTGAAGACCTTCACGCCCGACGCCGCCGCCGGTGCGCTCTTTGACGTGGGGGCGACCGAGCCGATGACCGTCGCGAGCCTGTCGGCCTTTGGTCTGCAGTACTCCTCGAGCTTCCCGTACCTGGCCGACCCGTGGGACGGGTTCGACAACCCGGCCACGCAAGTCCAGGCGATGGCTGGCTAAGTGCCCAACGAAAACTTTCGCACCGCCTCCGGGGACGTCCGCCTCAATCCGGTCGTCCCCGGAGGCGGTGCGACGCGTCACCACGATGACCACGATCTTCATGGGGCGCACGATCCGCACGGGCACGACGATCACGTTCACGTCGAGGCGGTGCCCCCAACGGTGCCGAGTCGGGCGGTCGTGATCAACGTCGGAGAACACACCGGAGCCTTGGTCCTCGCGTCCAGCGAGCAGCGCTCGGGCCTCGAAGTCGAGATTCACCCGCTGTCGCGGCCCGAGGCTCGCACGCACGTGTGGGTGTTGCCGCGCGAGGGCCGCCACGGTGTCGTCTACGCCGCGATATTTCCCAGCTTGGAAAGCGGCGACTACGCGATCTTGGGCGTCGACGGTTCGATTGGCGACATCATCTTTATTCCGCCGAATCAGGTCACGCACGCCACTTGGACGTAGTGGCCGTCATCGGGGACCTGTGAGGAACTACTGCGCCGGACCAGAGGCGAGCACGACGTTCACTGAGGTGGCTTTGCCATTCACGTTCAAATAGTCCACGTGAATCGTGTTGCCGGGCTTCTTG
>CALGFJ010000154.1 GCA_937881055.1 uncultured Acidimicrobiaceae bacterium
TCCCGACTCCCTGAAGCGAGTGGTCATCTTTGGCCTGGGTGGGACGATCGCGTCGCTGCCGAACGAGGACGCTCCGGCCGGCGTCGTACCGAGTATCGACGCGAGTGCTCTCGTGCGGTCGGTACCGGGGCTCGAGTCGGTCGCCCGTGTGGAGAGTCGCTCCTTGCGTCAGATGCCATCGGCCAACCTCTCCTTCACCGACTTGGTCGAAGTCGCCGACACGATTCGCGAAGCCTTTGCGAGCGGCGTCGACGGGGCGGTGGTGACTCAGGGAACCGACAATATTGAAGAGACTTCTTTCGCGATTGATCTTCTCGTACGTGACGAGCGTCCGGTGGTGGTGACCGGAGCGATGCGTAACCCTTCCTTAGCGGGAGCCGACGGTCCGGCGAATATCCGAGCGGCCGTCGCCGTCGCCGCGTCACCACTCGCGAGAGGCTTGGGCTCACTCGTCGTCATGAACGATGAGGTGCACGCGGCGCGCTTCGTCCGCAAGATGCACGCCTCGAGTTTGTCGGCGTTCAGTTCACCTCAGTCCGGTCCGCTCGGAGTCGTTATCGAGGGTCAAGTCCACTTCTTCACCCGTCTCGAGGCGCTTTATTTGGGGCGACCCGTTGGCGAAGTCGCGCCAATCGCCCTGGTGCGCTGCGCTCTGGGCGACGATGGGCGGACGTTGTCCGCGTTGAAGGGACTGGGTTTCGCTGGGCTCGTCGTCGAGGGTTTTGGCGGCGGCCATGTCGCCGAGACGATGGTCGAACGACTCGTCGAACTCGTGTCGGTGATGCCCGTGGTGCTGGCTTCACGCACGGGTGCCGGGGTCGTCCTCGAATCCACGTACGGCTTCGCGGGCTCCGAGATCGACCTCCACACGCGCGGGTTGTGGTCAGCCGGCGCCCTTGACGGACTTAAGGCTCGCGTTGCGCTGGCGTTGGTCTTGGCTTCGACCAACAGCCGCGCTGAGGCGGAGACGCAATTTCGCGCCATCGTGCAATCGATTGGTTGATCCGCGTGTTGTCACGGGGAGTCCTCAGACAATGAGCTGTCGCCGACCGACCGTCGTCTTTGCGCAGGGCGACGAGACGAGCCATGAACGTATCGACCAATCATTGAAAGTACGACTATGCGTTTAGCGGCGCGAGTTCTCCCGCAAGAAATTGGCCACGTACTCGAGGTGGGCACTCATGGCCTCCTGGGCGCCACGGCCATCGCGATTGCGCAAGGCCTCGTAGATCGCCGCGTGCTGGACGTATGAGCAGTGACGCCGCTCACGCGAATCGCCCCGGCGTTTCATCGAGCCCCAAAGATCACCTTTACGCGCCGCCTCGATGAGACTGTACATACGGAGAAGGAGTGGATTGTGGGTCGCCTCGATCAGGCATCTGTGGAAGGCAAGATCCCAGATTTCGAACTCGTCATAGTCTTTGGCACGCTCACAGGCATCGACGCTCCGCGCGATCTCTTCGAAGTCGGTTTCCGTCGCCTCGACGACCGCGACAAACATCGCCATCGGCTCGAAGGCCTGACGGGCCGCCATCACGTCGCTCGGTCCAATGTCGTACAGCACTGCCATCGACGTCACCGCGTGGCTGTCGAGGCTGATCATTGCTGCAAGGGGATCGCACTTGAGGTACGTTCCTCGACCCACCTCACGCGAGACCACGTCCACGGCTTCGAGCAGCGCCAGGGCGCCGCGCACCGCGGTGCGTGACGACGAAAGCGAGTTCGCGAGTGCTCGCTCGGTGGGCAGCTGTGATCCAGTGCTGAGACCACGCTGGGCGGCGTCGCGCAGCACTATCTCGGCGACGTCGTGGATTTGATCCTTTGAGAGTGTGAACACAGCCCTCCTCGATGAGTTTCTGCCCCAACCAATAGTACCAATATCTTGATGCGTCCCATCGTCCAACGAGTGATTCTCTTTATGACGTACGGGAATTCGAGAAGAAGCTCCGACTTCGCTGTGCGTTAATCCGTAAGAACTACAACCACTGCCACCAATATTTGAGCGTTTTAAAAGATTTTACCTTAAATATGGGCCTCCTGCATTGACACAGACAAGGGCAGCGAGTAGATTCTCGCCAGTTCAATTTACCAATTCAACCTTTTGAACCAATGTGGGGGGTATTCGTGCGTTTCGCGACTGTTCGGACTGACCGGGGCCTCAGGCTCCACGTAAAGGGGTCTGAAGGCTACGTTGACGTCGGCGACGCGACGGGCGACGCGACGCTGTCAACACTGGCGGGTCTCGCACACGCCGGTGAGGAGGGACTCGCCGCGGCCCGTGGAGCTTCCGAGCAGACCGGGGTCCACGTCGAGAAGCATCAATTCGGTCCGGCCACCCCGGACACTCCTCGAATTCTCTGCCTCGGTGTCAATTACGCCGAACACGCCATTGAGGGCGGGCGCGAGGTACCCAAGTGGCCCGAGTCATTCGTGCGCGGCACGGGCAGTGTCATCGGCCCCTACGACGATCTCGTTGCCCCGGCCCTCACTGAACGCTTCGACTTCGAGGCCGAGGTCGCCGTCATCATCGGCAAGGGTGGCCGGTATATACGCGCCGAGGACGCCTACGATTCGATTCTTGGGTACTCCGTTATGAACGATGGTTCAGCTCGCGAATGGCAGCGCAAAGCGACGCAGTGGACGCCAGGCAAAAACTTTGAGGGCACGATGCCAATTGGCCCTGAAGTCGTGACTGTCGACGAGGTTGACATTTCCGACGTGGCTATCCGTTCGACGCTCAATGGTGAAGTTATGCAAGAGGCGCGCACGTCGATGATGATCGTGAGCGTCGCGCGCGCCGTAGAGTATTTCTCAGGCTTCACGTGCCTGCGTCCCGGCGACGTTATTGCGACGGGTACACCGGGGGGCGTGGGCTTCGCAAGGACACCTCCGGTCTGGCTGACGCCCGGCGACGTGATCGAAGTCTTCGTTGAGGGCGTGGGGACAATTTCCAACACCGTCATTGCCGAGAAGGGCGCGCCGACCGACTGGCCCTGGCGCCCGTTGGAAGTCGATACCACGAACTTCTAGCGCCGAAGAACTGCGTCAAGCAGGGTAAAACCAAATTAGTTAAGGGGGGCAGGATGCGGTTTTCAGAGATTGCACGACGAGGGGGACTCGTCGAGCGCAGCAAGAGGCGATTCGTTCTCGTCGCCTCCGTGCTGGCACTCGTCACTTCGATGGTGACGCTGCCGGTTTTGGAGGGGACGTCGAGCGCGACGTCGTTCAAGGGGTCGATCACAATTGCCGCGGTCGCACCCTTCACCGGCGCCGACGCGGCGCTCGGACCAAAGTACGAGACCGCGTGTTACGCGGCGGCCCAGGAGATCAACGCGTCGGGCGGCGTGCTCGGCAATCAGATCAAGTGCAAGACGGTCGACACACGAGGCGACCCCGCCGACGCGGTGCCGGCGGTGCGACAGATGTACGCGACGACGTCGAATCTCGCGCTCGTCATTGGATGCACCTCGGATGAGGCGGCGACGGTGGTGCCGATTTTCCAAGCACACAAGACGGTGGCGTTCTGCATGACGGGACAGTCCGAATTCGACGCGGTTCACTTTCCGTACTTCTTCCGACTAGTGCCGCCCGACGCGGCCGACTCGGTTGCGATGGTGCAGATCGCTAAGCGCCACAGCTTTAAGAACATCGCCCTCGCTTTCGGTAACGACGCCGGTAGTCAGACGTTCGTCGCACCGGCCCTGGCGGCCATTAAGCGCGCGGGTATGACGGTGGTCTCAAACCAGACACTCGACATGTCGGCCTCGACGTTCCAGTCGGAAGCGCAAGCGATTGTCCAGTCGCACCCGGACGCCATCCTCATGGAGGCGCTCGGAGCGGCCGGCGTGGCCCTACTGGCTGAGATCTATCAGCTGAACGGGAACAAGATGATTCCGACGATTGGTACTTCGGCGATGATTGACCCGGTCTTCTTCTCCGGTGTCACGTCGAGCGCCATCGGGACCCAGACCTTCATCTCCAACTTTGACGCGGACAATCAGACCGTCAAGTCATCGGGTCCGGCGTACCCGCTCTATCACAAGTTGGTGTTGGAGCAGGCCGGCAAGGTCCCGGGTGTGCCGAGTTTCCCCGGACTACTCACGGCGAACGGGACGGTCCACCTGTACGACGGAATCAACCTGGCGGCACTCGCCATGGTGATGTCCGGCTCGACCCAAGGCTCTAAGTACAAGGCCGACATCTTGAAGATCGCCGAGGGTCAATCCGGTGCGGTCAACGTGTCGAACTTTGCCATGGGTGCTAAGGATTTGAAGGCCGGCAAGAAGATTCACTACATCGGGGTTGGTGGCACGTACCAGTTCGACTCCTTCCAGACAGCGTTCGGCCCGTTTGAGGACGATCAGTTCCTCGCCAACGGCACTACGGTCGCGGTGGGCGGGACCCTCGGATATTGCAGCCTCACCGTGTGCAAGTCGACGCCGTAGGTTTTCAAGGGCGTGGCCGCGACGGGTGACCGTCGCGGCCACGCAGTCTTCATCGACTGAATTCATGGCCAACTCACTCACTCTCGAAAGGCACTGACGTTGTGAGCGTCTTTCTCTCCTCCCTCGGCTTCGGTCTCATATCGGCCGCGGTCCTCGCGATCGCCACGGTTGGATTCACGTTGCAGTTCGCCGTGACCAACGTCCTTAACCTCGCGTACGGCTCGGTGATGATCAACAGCGCCTTCGTGACGTACTATCTCAACGTCCACGCTCATCTGAACGCGTGGGTGGCGATGGTCGGCGGGATCGCCACGGGCGCCGTCGCGTCGTACCTGTTGAACCGTTTCGTCTTCACTCCCTTTCAACGACGAAATTTGCTACCGATCACGATCGTCATCGTCGCTCTGGGCGTCGACCTGTGCGGTACGTTTGGTCTCCAGGCAATCGTGGGAGGAAGTTACTTCTCCTATCGCCAGTCCCTCGGACGCGAACTCCACTTCTGGGGCATGTACTTCAGCACTCTGCAACTCACGATCATCGGGATTTGCCTCGTCGTCATGGGCCTCATCCATTGGCTCCTCAAACACACCCGCCTCGGCAAGGCCATGCGAGCTACTTCGGCGAACCCGAGCCTGGCGCGAAACTCAGGTGTGCGCACCGGGCACGTGATTTCGATGACCTGGCTGATATCGGGGGCGCTGTGCGGTCTGGCCGGTACGGTCTTCGCGATGAACACCGGAGTCTTCGAGGCGACGAGCGCGCAGCTTTACATAGTCCTGATGCTCGCGGCGATGTTCCTCGGCGGACCTGGCGAGGCCTATGGCGCCATGCTCGGGGCTCTCACGATTGGCGTTGCGACTGAACTCAGCGCTGGCTTCTTCAACCCCCAATACAAAGAAGTCATCGCCTTCGTAGTTCTCCTTGCGATGCTCACGTTCCGTCCTTACGGTCTCTTCGGAAGCGAGAAAACGATCTGATGAGCGCCATCCTTTTCTACCTGGCCACGCTCATCGTCTATGGAGCCGTTGACTCGATGGCGTGTCTCGCCCTCAACGTCCAGTTCGGATTCGCAGGCCTCTCGAACTTCGGATTCATCATCTTCCAGGCGGGCGGTGCGTACGTCGCGGCCATTCTGTCAATGGGGAACTGGCATAAGTCCAATGGCGGCTTCCAGCAGTACGTGCTTGGTTGGCACTTGGTGTGGCCCCTCCCGTGGATCGGAGCGGCTCTTTTCGGGGGACTCCTCGCAATACCTTTCACCTTGCTCGTGGGTAAGCGCCTACGGGGTGACTTCGCGGCCGTGGGCCTCCTCGTATCGGCGGTATTACTGAATCAGCTTGTGAATAACTTCGTGCCGCTCTTCAATGGCGCGGCCGGCATCTCCATCGTCCCGGCGCCTTTTCAAGGGAAATGGGACCCCCAAGGGCTCGGTTATCAGTTCGCCTATGGCGGTGTCGCGGTTGTGTTGTGCGTGCTCGTCTATTTCCTGCTTCGTCGAGTGACCGAGTCGCCCTACGGACGTTCATTGAGGGCCATGCGCGACAACGACGTTGTCGCTGACGCGCTGGGCAAGAACGTGCAGGTCCAGCGCACGTCGATGTTGATTCTTGGAGGAATGATTGCCGGTCTCAGCGGGGCGATCCTCGTGGGTTTCATCAATCTCTGGTCGCCCGGCGCCTGGGGCTACGCCGAGACGATCGTCCTCTTCGCCGCCATCATCGTGGGCGGGGCGGGCAACCACAAGGGCGCGGTGCTCGGCGCTCTCTTGGTGCCCCTCGGTTTTGAAGAGGCGACACGATTTATTCCACCGCTCTCGAATCCCGCACTCGTCCCGGCGCTCGAGTGGGTGGCGATTGGACTACTGATCATCCTCTTCCTCTGGTTCCGGCCCGACGGAATACTTCCCGAGCGCCGCCGCATTCTGAGCGGTTCAAAGTCAGTTCCTGTCACGACCCCTCCTGGCGTTGAATCCGACTCGCTCATCAATCTCGGCAATCTCGATCAAATGGACTTTCGACAGCTCTTGCGTATCGAAGGCGACACGAACGACCACGGAACAATTCTTTCGTGCACAAACCTCACGCGCGCCTTCCACGGCGTGACGGTCGTCTCGGACGTCTCCATTGAAGTCCAACGGGGACGCCTCACTGGCTTGATCGGACCCAACGGCGCCGGCAAGTCGACAACTCTCGCGATGCTCGCGGGCACGCTCGCGCCCACGAGTGGCACGATCCACTATGAGGGCCGTGACATCACTTCGATGCCCTCGAACGAGCGAGCGAAGTCCGGCATGGTGCGCACGTTCCAATTGGCGAGCGAGTTCAAGAAGCTCACGGTCCTCGAAAATCTCGTCTCAGCGATTCCGCGTCAATCGGGCGACTCCCTCCCGGGAGCCTTGCGAGGTCGACGATTCTGGGGTCGCGAGGACGGCGAGAACATTGAGCGCGCGAAGGAGATGCTCGAGGGCTTCGGGCTCTCCCAGTACGCCGACAATTACGCCGGGGGTCTCTCGGGCGGACAGCGTCGTCTCGTGGAGATCATGCGGGCTCTCCTCGCCGAACCCAAAGTCCTGTTGCTCGATGAGCCCATGGCGGGTGTGCACCCGAACCTCGCTCACAAGATCGGCGACCAGCTCATGGCGCTCGTGAAAAGCGGCATGACGATCTTGATGGTCGAGCACGAGCTTTCGATTATGGATGCGTTCTGTGATCCGGTGATCGTCCTCGCCGAAGGACGGGTCCTCGCCCAAGGCACGATGTCCGAGTTGCGCGCCATGAAAGAAGTCGTGGAGGCGTACCTTGTCGGTTGAGCTCTCCACTCCGGGTCAAGTTCTTCGGGCCACCGGAGTCTCCGCCGGCTACGACGGCCGCGCCATCGTCCAAGAGATCGACGTCGAAGCAACCCCCGGAAAGGTCGTCTCCGTGGTCGGCCCCAACGGTTCGGGCAAGTCGACACTCCTCAAGGCCCTCGTGGGTGTGGTCCCGGTATTGGGAGGGACCGTGAGCGTCGGCGGTACCGAAATCACGAACCTCCCGCCGGAGCGGATCGCGAAGCTCGGGGTCGGCTACGTGCCTCAAATTGACGACGTCTTTCCACCCCTTTCAGTAAAGGAGAACCTTGAGATCGGCGGGTACCTTCTCGCGCGTCACGATGTTGCGCCGCGCATTGAAGCCGTGCTCGAGTTCTTTCCGCGCCTTAAGACCATGATGACGAGGAAAGCCGGCAAGCTCTCGGGTGGTGAGCGAAAGATGCTCGCGATGGGTCGGGTCCTCATGCTTTCTCCTTCGGTCTTGGTGCTCGACGAACCGACCGCGAACCTCGCTCCGCTCGTCGCCACGCAGTTGCTCGAGGAGTACATCCGGGGTTTCGCCGACCACGGTTCGACCGTGCTGCTCGTCGAACAGCGCGCGAAGGCGGCACTTCGCATCTCGGACTGGACGTGCGTGCTCAGCGGTGGCCGTGTCGTCCTCTCGGGAGCACCACGCGATCTTGAGAACAACCCCGTCTTCGTCGAGTCGTTCCTCGGCGGTGGCGCGGCCCGACACTAGGTACCAGTGGTCGACGAGCTCACGGCACGGGTCGAGTCAACGTTCTGGACTCGCGAACGACGACGCGACGCCCTCGTCATCACGCTCACGCTCGTCACTGGCTCGGTCGACGCCATCGGACTGATACGCCTGGGCGGAGTGTTCACGAGCGTCATGACCGGGAACATGGTCTTCCTCGGGATCGCGGCGAGTGAACACAGCGGGTCGATCGCATTGCACACCGGTGTCGCATTCGTCATGTACATCGTGGGAAGTTTCGTTGGGGCACGCATTGCCGGCCACGCCCCCGACCATGAGAGTCACCTGTGGCCACTTTCTGTTGTCAAGGCGCTGTCGGTCGAGCTCGTCGTCATCGCGACCTTCGCCGTGTGGTGGGAGATCGTGCATGCGGTTCCATCGCCGGATGTCGCTTATTCGCTGCTCGGACTCAACGCGATGGCGCTGGGGATTCAAAGTTCGGCGGTTCTTCGATTCGGCGTCCACGGACTGTCCACCACGTATCTCACGGGAACCCTCACGCAATTCATCGCGGGCTTCACCAAGAAGAACTCGCCGGTTCAGGTCCGCTCGAGCTTCATCCTCTTGGCACTTATCTTGGGCGCCGGTCTGGGTGCGCTGTGCGCCCTGCACGCTCCTCGGGCTGCGCCGATCGTGCCGTTGGGCGCCCTGGGCATCGTTGTTGTTGGCGCGTGGATTTCCTTTCACCGTCGCCTCGACTGACGGAAAGTCAATTCCAAACCTTTCCAAACGGGAATAGGGACTGGAATGCGAGTGACTTGAATCCACACTGCTCCCGACCTTCCGTTGGATGCTCAAAATTTCACTCTCCGAATGACATTTCTATTGAGCGGCGCTGTGGCACGATGCACGAAATGCTTGAAGTAGACAGCAGGCCTCAAGTCCATTCGACGCCTCGGTAATCATCAGGCG
>CALGFJ010000155.1 GCA_937881055.1 uncultured Acidimicrobiaceae bacterium
CGCGAGCGATCACGGCGCGCGGCGTCACCTTCATCGGTCCCCCGCCGGAAGCGATCGAAGTCATGGGCGACAAGATCTCGAGTCGACTCGCCGCCGCGAAAGTGGGCGTCGAAGGCGTGCCCGGGCGAAGCGAGGCCCTGAAGAACGCGAAGGAAGTGGTGAAGTTCGGCAACGAATTCGGCTGGCCCGTCGCCATCAAGGCCGCCTACGGGGGCGGCGGACGCGGTATGAAGGTCGTGAACGCGGCCGAGGAGGCGCCGGCGGCGCTGGAGAGCGCCCAACGAGAAGCACAGAGTTACTTCGGTCGTCCCGAGTGTTACGTCGAGCGCTACCTCTCGAGGCCCCGTCACATTGAGATGCAGGTGCTCGCTGACGCGCACGGCACCACGCTGTGGCTGGGCGAACGCGACTGTTCGGCCCAGCGCCGTCACCAGAAACTCATCGAAGAGGCACCGGCGCCGAACTTTCCCGACGACGTTCGTCGCGCGATGGGCGACGCGGCCGTGAAGGTCTCGCGAGCCTGTGGCTACGTGAACGCGGGTACGGTGGAATTCCTCTATCAAGATGGCGCGTTCTTCTTCTTGGAGATGAATACTCGTCTCCAGGTGGAGCACCCCGTGACCGAGTTGATCACCGGACTCGACCTCGTGGAGTGGCAACTGCGTATCGCCGCCGGCGAAGCGCTGAACTTCACACAGGACGAGATCCGTCGAGAAGGTCACGCGATCGAAGTTCGGATCAACGCCGAAGACCCCGCCGGAGGAAGGTTCGTCCCCACGCCGGGCACGATCACTCGATTCGATCAGCCCTCCGGACCGGGCGTGCGTCTCGACGCCGGTTACGGCGCCGGAGACACGATCTCGCAGTACTACGACAATCTGATCGCGAAATTGATCGTATGGGGACCGGACCGTGAACGCGCCCGTCGCCGCATGCTGCGCGCGATTGAAGAGACGACGATCGAAGGGGTCGCGACAACCTTGCCCGCTGACGTCGTCATCCTCACCGACGAGCGGTTCGTCGAGGGCGCCCACTCGACGACGTGGGTGGAGAGCGAGCTCGACTTCACGGAACTGCCTCAGGTCGTCACCGCGGCCGTTTCGGTGGGTGACGGCCACCTCCGCAAGGACGTCACGGCCGAAGTGAATGGTCGACGTGTCACGGTCGCCTTGTGGCTGCCCGAGTTCAGCGACGATGGGCTCCCGCGGGCCCAAAGCACGGCGGCCAAACCCCGACGCCAGCACCACGCCGGTGTGTTGGGCAGCGGTTCGGCCAGCGTGATCGTCCCCATGCAGGGCACCATCGTGAAGGTGAACGTCGAGGTCGGACAACAGGTCGAAGCGGGCGACACGGTCGTTATCCTCGAAGCGATGAAGATGGAGAACTCGGTCAACGCCGAGAAGTCCGGCGTCGTCGTGTCGATCAACGTGGCGGCCGGCGATTCGGTGAGTGCCGGCGACACGGTCGTGGTGGTCGAGTGAGCACCCGAGAGATCGCGGCCAACGCAATCCAGCGTCACGGGGATGACCTGGTCGAACTGAGTCATTTCGTCCACGCCCACCCCGAACTCGGTTACGAGGAGTTCGAAAGTTCCGCGGCCGTCGCCACCTTGGCCGAAGAGGCCGG
>CALGFJ010000156.1 GCA_937881055.1 uncultured Acidimicrobiaceae bacterium
TCTGCGCCTCGTGTGGATCGCCGACTGCGAGCGTGTATTCGAAGCCCGCTCCCCTGCCCTCGTTTCCCGACCGATTAGTGCCTTCATCCGGGTTCGTCCTCGCCGGATTCTGGACTCGATTCCTCGGCTTCTTCATAGACGGCATTCTTTTATTCGCCGTAGTGCAGTTGCCGTTGCGTGCCGTGCACGCCGGTTTCGCGACCAACCTCGTGGTCGTGACCATAACCACGTTCCTGTACGGGTCTCTCTTCATCGGTCTGGGCCACGGTCAGACACTCGGCATGCGTGTGGTCAAGGTTCGGTGCATTGATGAAGACGGTGTGACCGAGATTGACTACCAACGTGCCGTACGCCGAGCGTTCGCCTACGGAGTTCTGGTGATCATTGGGAGCGTCTACAACTTCCGGACCTTTCAGCATCCGACACACGTGCAACTGCAACACGAGGCTCACCACTTCATCATCTTGTTCGCGCTCTCCCTACCCCACTTCATTGACCTCCTGTGGGTCGCATGGGACCAGAAGAATCAGACGCTGCACGACAAATTTGCGCACACGATCGTGATCACGACCAAACTGCAGATGTTGAATTAGCGATTCACCTCTTGCCGTAATCGTCCCGCGATTGATACCGAAGCTCGTTATCTACGAGTTCGCTTGCGCTCGTTGGGGCCGTGGGCTCACAATCGACACCATGGTCGAATGAGCGCGTATCGCGGTCGACGAAGCATGCCCGCAACCAGTCTCTTAGCGATGCGGTTCCTCCTCGGTGATTACTGACGAATTTCGCCAATGGCGGTATTCCAAAAAGAGGTAGGTCAGTGCGTTAGCCATCAGCGCGATCGAGGCAGCGGCCGCTATCCACACGCCCACGCCGATTGCGTTGCCGGTCGGCGATGGCGCGACTGCCGTCGAAAGATCGCTGAGCCAGTTCCTCCGACCCAGCAGCAGTTGGACGATCTCCACGGTACACACGCCAACGGCAATCGCGGCGAGTCCAACTGCCAACCACCCGGTCAACACCCGCGGCCTTCTCAGTTGTCTCGCTGATGCGAACGCGACCACGCCCACGAATAGCGCGAGTACCCCCGCCGGACGCGTCACCAATCCAATCGAGTGGCTCACTTCTCGAACGTAAATGGAAGGTGAGGTGCCGAAGCGATGTACCACGCGCGGATGGTTCATCCACGCGAGAAGAGTCGACGCAACGAGCACGCCCGATGCGAGCAGTTGCACCCGAGCGATCGTTCGGCGATCTCTGGATTCTTCGTGCGCGACGCGACGTTGCATCTCTAATTGCCGTTCACTCGGCTCGCTAAGCATCGACGCGTCCCTTCAACACCATGACTCTCCATGTCTCACGGACAGTCTGCTTCATCGCCACCCACTTACCCCGCCACCGTCGACTATTGAGTTGCGGCAGTCCGGAGATGATGTCCAGACCGTATTTCGTTTCGAGTCGCGCGACCTAAGCCACGAGCGCTCGAAGTCCTTCGATGTACTCCGGTCCAGAACGAAGATACGAGCCGCGTATGACTGCCCACGCACGAATTCGAAACTCGTCGAGCCCCACTGCCGTGAAGGCGTGAATCCGACGTTCCGTTTGCGCGACGTCCTCCAAGAAGTTGTCCATGGGATTCCAGAGGAACGCGGGAACGTCGTACTCCCGGTCGGCGAGGTAGGGCTTCGGGTCTATCGCCACGTAGTGGTCTCCGGACCTCAAGATGTTGTGGTGATGAAGGTCTCCGTGTACGAGCCAGTCGGCTCCCCCGCCGACTTCCGCGAACAGTTCTCTCGCGAGAGGAACGAGTTCGCTCCGCTCGCTCGCCGCTCGATCCAGCCATCGCGACACTTCTGGTGCGATCGGTCGAAACGGCGCGATCGCGGGACGCCAGAGTCGCAGTGCGATGTCGACCGCAATCTTCGTGGCGTCAATGTCCGGGAGCTTCGATAGATCATCGCCGGGAATAGCCCGCTCCTCAAGCAATGCGAGATCGGACCGACGTAACAAACGCACCGCGCCGTCACCATCCCACACCCCGAGTGCGTCGGCCTCATGGAGCGCTTCGTCGTCGCCACCCCACGGCACCTTAAGTACTGCACCATTCGTCGTCGGTGCGACGTACGAGACATTGGAGAATGCGAAGGGAGGTTCCAACTCGACGCCCCATAGCGCGGCACTGGTGAGTGCGACCCGCCGTTCACGCGCCAGGTCGACCTGCGAGGTAAATCCACCATCCATTGCGTCAGCCTACGAACATCGAAGCAGCTAAGCGGTCCCGTCAATCGACGAGCATCACGCTCAAGTTGCGTTGACAATTCGCTACACCGGATACGACGACCGGGCGATACAATCGCGCCAAGTCTGAACATCGGGAGTGCGGCGTGGATCCTTCATCTGACACACCATCAATGGAACTCGACAGATACGAACTCGTCCTGCTGAAGCGACCCGAGAACCAAGCGACGATTTCCGAGGAAGAGTCTGATCGACTACAAGAACTTCATCTCTCACACCTGAACGCGCTCACAGAGTCCGGGGACATACTCGTGGTCGGTCCATTCGATGAGCAAGTTGATCCAACGCTTCGCGGCATGGCCATTTACAAGACCGGTTCACTGGAACGAACGCGGGGACTCGCCACATCGGATCCCGCCGTCATCGCCGGTCGGCTCGAAGTCGAAGTCATGTACTTCTTCTGTCCCAGGGGACAACTTTAGGGAATCGTGGTGAGACCTCGCCGAGCTGAGTGCTGCGATTTCGTTCCGACCACAATGCCGATCTCCGCTCCCCTATTCCGCCTTGCGTTGGCGCAGATACTCCTCCAAGGTCCGCTGATTGGCGACTCGAATCGGCATGATGGCAGGCATGTTGTCAAGTGCGTACGACCGAGCCGCCCCTTCGGGGCCATCGGCGAGGAGTTCCCCGCCACGCACACTCGCGACGAAGCCGTGCGCGTACATCGTGCCGGTCGGTGTCCCCTTTTGGATGAACGACGTGAACTCTCGAACGACTTCCACGTCGAGTCCCGTCTTCTCTTTAACAATTCGAACGGCCGCCGACGCTGGTTCCTCGCCTGGCAAACAGGGATCACTCGGGAGTGACGCCGGGGCATAGTCGGAGCCCCCAAGCGGATGGATCAAGACGATCTCTCCTCGATCCGTTTCGACGACTACCAGGGCGCCGTGATAGTCAAACGCCGGCTCATTGTCGTCCACCTTTGCAATATAGGAGGACGGTGCATCATGATCCATGTTCTTCGAAACCGATTCGAGGCAGTGAGAATGTCCCTGAAATATGCATCTCGAGCCGTGGTTGCTAGATCACACGTCAGCGAACCGAGAATTAACGACCTATGCTCAAGCGAATCTCGCCGGTGACAATCCTTGAATGGCGAATATGGAGGCCGTTATGAGTGGTCCAAGCTTCACTTCGACGTTCAGCGTCGACCAAGATCCCACCGCGGTGTTCGCCGCAATCAATGACGTCCGTGGATGGTGGTCGGGCGACATCGACGGCGAGACTGACAAACTTGGTGATGAGTTTTCGTATCGATACGAGGACGTCCACTATTCCAAGCAGAGGATCACAGAAATGGTTCCCGACCAACGAGTCGTCTGGCTGGTCCTGGACAGCAACTTGAGTTTCGTCGAGGACAAGACCGAATGGAACGGCACCGAAATCTCCTTCGACATCTCGCGCAAAGACGGCCACACAGAGGTCTGTTTCACCCATCACGGATTGATTCCGGAGTATGAGTGTTACGAAGCCTGTTCCGGGGCGTGGAGCTTCTACATGAAGGAAAGTCTGCGATCATTCATCACCACCGGCCGTGGAGAACCAAACCAATAACAATGATTTTCTCCGGAAATCGACGATTTTACGGTCGCGGTTGATAGAACGTCGCGTCGACCTGCACTGTTCCCGGTCGAGACGCCTCCCTGACCTCCTGATGGTGAGTCACGCCTTCGTCTTCCATCTCGTACCGCCATAGACGATTCGCCTCGGCGTACCGCCGCCTCGGTACGCTACGAGGGTGTTAGAGCGATGGACCCGGCTAGTCATCAAGCGTCGAATCGTCATCATTTCCATTTGGGTTGCCATCATTGTCGTGGGAGTATTTTCGGCTTCACGACTCTCCGGTCTGCTGACCACGTCACTCTCGGTACCTGGCACGAGCTCTAACCAGGCCAACGCGATTCTGATCCGCGACTTCCACGAGAACATTGAAGGAACCTTCACGGTGGTCGTGCCATTCACGAAGGCGACCACGCCAGAAATCGCGGCGCTTGAAGCAAGGATCCACGACGCGGCGTCCAAGGTGCCCACCGGGACAGTCAGCGAGCAGCGCGCCATCGGCGGGCTGCTGTACGCCAACATCAATACGTCGATGCACCTGGATCAGGCCGCGAACGTCACGGGCACTTTACGCCACGCGCTTCACGACGCCGGTCTCTCGAACGCCCTGGTGACAGGGCCGCCAGCGCTCCAGCACGACATCACACCGGTGTTGACGAGCGACCTCCATCGGGGAGAAGTTCTCGCCTTCGTACTGGCGTTCTTGCTCCTCATCGCCGTCCTAGGGATCTGCTGGGCGGTGACGATCCCTTTTCTCGTCGCGGGAGCAACGACCGCGGGCACCCTCGGCGTGGTCTATCTGCTCGCGCATCATTTTCTCATGGTCCTCTACGTACCCAACGTTGTTGGACTCATCGGACTCGCACTCGCCATTGACTATTCCTTGCTTATGGTTCACCGGTTTCGAACGGAGATCAACCGTGAGAACGTGAGCGTTGATGACGCCATCATCGCGACGATGCAAAGTGCCGGAAGAACGGTCACGCTCTCCGGATCTGCGGTCGCGATCGGTCTGGCTACCTTGCTCATCGTGCCCGTGCCCTTCGTTCGATCCCTTGGCGCAGCTGGTCTGGTGGTCCCCGTGTTCTCGCTCGCGTCCGCGCTCAGTCTGCAACCGGCGCTGCTGTCATTTCTTGGTCGCCGAGGGGTTCGGCCCGTAGGTATCCATGGCATCATGGCCCAACGAGATATCTCGACGGGTCTCTGGGCGCGAGCCACCCGTCGTGTCATCCGGCGACCCGTGTTCGTACTTGTAACGGCCATCATCGTGCTCGGTGGCGCGGCTTCATCCATTTTCTGGATGCAATTGACACCCGCATCGACCACGGCAATCCCGCACAACATCGAGGCCTCGCGCGCGCTCACGCTCGCGAGCAGCCGTCTTGGGCCTGGGGGCATCACGCCAATCCAGATCATCGTCGACACCGGTCGCCGCGACGGCGCCGTGACGGGATTGCAGTCACGCACTCGACTGGCGTTGGCGAAGGTGATTTTGAAGAATCCTGAGGTCGCGATCGTCGCCATCGGACACACGGTGCCCTTCGTCGACCGGTCTCGTCGCTACGAACAGATCCTCGTGGTGAGTCGCGAATACTTCGGGGCCGCCAACACGCAACATCTCGTAACGCTGCTGCGGAACAAGATCATTCCATCCGTGACATTTCCCGCGGGCACGACGGTCCTCGTGGGTGGAGCGCCAGCCGAAGGGGTCGACTTTCTCAATGTCGTGTACGGATCCTTCCCGTGGATTCTCATGTTGGCCTTGTTACTCGCGTACCTCGTACTCGCCCGTGCCTTTCGATCACTGGTGTTGCCACTCATCGCCACGTTGCTGAGCCTGGTATCGGTCGGTGTCGCCTACGGCCTACTGGTGATCGTCTTTCGCTTTGGGGTCGGGTCACACATTCTGGGCACGTACCACGTGAGCCAGATTGAGGGTTGGGTTCCCGTCTTCCTCTTCGCGATGCTTTTCGGGCTCTCTATGGACTACGAGGTCTTCATCGTTGCGCGCATTCGCGAATCGTGGTTGAACGGCGCGACCAGTTCCGACGCCATCGTCGAAGGGTTGTCCAACACCGGCGCGGTCGTCACGAGCGCCGCGCTGATAATGGTCGCTGCGCTCAGTGGTCTGGTCTTCGGTCATATTGCCGGACTTCAAGAACTTGGCATCGGTCTCGCCCTCGGAGTCCTCGTCGACGCGACGATTGTGCGCGGGTTCTTGTTGCCCAGCGTCATGACACTGCTCGGCGATCGGAGTTGGTGGTTGCCCGCTTGGGTCACGAAGGCTGATCGCGTCACTGCCGCGCCCCTCACGATTCGAGAGACGGGGCAGTGACTCAGATCCAGTTGTTACTTCACGATACGAATGGCCAAGTGGATCGACGGAACCTGGTAACCGAGGGCGAGACCCGGGTCGTCGTGATTGGCTGAGAGCAGCGGCACCATGCCGTAGTACGTGCCCTCGTTCGGCGACACCGAGTACAGCAGCGGGTAGAGGTCGATGATGTGGATGCCGAGTCCGCCGGTAGCCGTCAGGTGGACGGCCATGTAGCCATTGGAGTGGAATCCGCAGCCGTAACCGATGTAACTGTTGTCGTAGTCGACGGCCAAGGTGTTGTCGAGCTGTGTCCAACCGACACCCAGGATGCTGACCGTGAACTCCTGGCCTTCCTTGAAGGTGTACGAGCCCGTTCCGACCTGACCACCGACTCCGTTAGCGAGCGTTACCGAGTCGTTCGCGGTCGCGGTGCCCATCGAGAGCAGTTTGCCCGCCTTGTTGTAGAAGGGCATGATGCTCTCCTTCACGTAGAAGGGGACTTGAACCTCGACGAGGCTGCCAACGCCGGGAACGCGGTTGCCGGCACCGTCGGTGCCCATGGCGCCCTTGATGATCACGATGGCGTGCCAGCCACCGAGGGTGTCGACACCGGGGTTGTTCGGAATCGTGACGCTCTGGTTCAACGATCCGTTGGCCACCGTGCCGCTACCCAGAGACGTGTACGTGTAGCCCCAGCAGGTGCCCGTGCAGTTGACGCGGCTACCAGTGACCGAGACCAAGTCCACTTCAACGCTGCCAGTTGCTCCGGCGGGTAGGCCGGTGACTGACAACGTGGTCTTGGTACCGACTGGGCCGCTCGTTGGTGACAGTGTTCCTACCGCAGAACTCGCGGGGTCAAGGGCGGTCGGCTGGTCGGCCTTCACACCCAGCGCGCTGTTGTACATCGTCGTCAACTGCGTGGAGCTGACGTTCGACGTGACACTGGTGGGCCACGTCATCGAAGGCTTCGGCAGGGCGTTGCCCCGAGTGACCTGGAAGGCGCGCAGGGCACCGTTGTCATCGGTGATTGGCGACTGAATGGGGTTCATGTACTGAAAGCTGATGGCGTCACCGACCTGGACGTAGTGGGTGCCCACGGCACCCGACGCCCGTATGGTCACACTCGCGGTGCCGCGGGTCCAGTTGCCCATGATCTCACCGACGTAGTGATTGTCCCAGAGGACCGATCCACCGCCGCCGTAGGCATTGGCGTCCATGGACGTGTAGGTGACGGTGATGGGCGTGCCAATCGGCCCGCTCTTCGGAGAGATCGTCACTGTGCGCAACTGGTCAAAGGAGCCATTCGCGACACCGACGCCACCGGCGACCGCCCAGATGTCGTGGTTGCCACCAAAGTCCGTCGGCGCCGTCGTCTTAAGACTGAAGGCACCGTTGGCATCGGTCGTGACCGTCGCCATGTTCACGTACATCGAGTTGCTGCTGTTGAGGAGTGAACCAGCAGAAAGTGGCGAATAGACCGACCCCAGGTAGTTGACGGTGTTGGGCTCCGCGTCCACGCTCCAGGTGGCCGTATTGGTGCCCCACGTGAGTTGCAGTGCCGTATTCGCGGCCAGTCCCGTGCCGCTCAGCGTGAACGGCGTTCCGGCTACACCGGCGTCCGGACTCGTCGTGAGCTTCGAGTACGTGGACGACGCCGTAAATGTCGCGGCGGTGACGCCGGTAAAGGGGAGCGCCGTTGCCGGAAGTCCGCTCGGTGCGGTCAATTGAATCGGATTGAGCGGTGGGGCCGTGGCGGCACCACTCACCGTTGCCAGCAACGCAATCGGCA
>CALGFJ010000157.1 GCA_937881055.1 uncultured Acidimicrobiaceae bacterium
TTGCCCGGGATGACGTAGTCGATGACGTCCGGATCGCAGTTGGTGTCCACGACCGCAACGACCGGCAGGCCGAGCTTGCGGGCCTCGGTCACGGCGATGTGCTCCTTCTTCGTGTCGATCACGAAGATGGCGTCCGGGACGCGCTCCAGGTTCGCGATGCCCGAGAGGTTGCGGTCGAGTTTCTCGAGTTCGCGGCTGTGGCGCAGCGCCTCGCGCTTGGGCATGTTGTCGAAGTCACCGGCGCGCTGCATGGAACGCAGTTCCACCATGCGCTTCACGCGACCGGCGACGGTCGCGAAGTTCGTGAGCATGCCGCCCAGCCATCGCTGGTTCACGAAGGGCATGCCGCAGGCCTTGGCGTAGTCCTCGATCGGACCCTGGGTCTGCTTCTTGGTGCCGACGAAGAGGATGACGCCCCCATCGGCGACGAGGTCGCGCACGTAGGCGTAACTCGTCTCGATGCCGAGTAACGTCTTGCGAAGGTCGATCAGGTAAATGCCATTGCGCTCGCCGAGGATGAACCGACGCATTTTGGGGTTCCAACGGCGGGTCTGGTGCCCGAAGTGCACTCCCGAGTCCAGTAGTTCTTGCAGAGTGACGAGTGCCACGTTATTTTTCCTTCCGTTCGGTTACTCGATCCCCGTGGTGCACCCGAAGGCGACCGTACGAAACCACGGCGACATTTCATCAACTCCCCCACTGTGAGAGAGCCCAGATATCTTACTCGCTAGCGATCAGCTAGCCCCTCGGGTGGGTGTCGTGGTGCACCTTCTGCAGGCGCGACTTCGAGACGTGGGTGTAGATCTGGGTGGTCGTAAGACTCTCGTGACCGAGCAGTTCTTGGACGACGCGAAGGTCGGCGCCACCCTCCAAGAGGTGCGTCGCGTAAGTGTGGCGAAGGGCGTGGGGATAGACGTGGCCCCGCGCGGTGCGATTATCCAGGATGCGACGTACGTCGCGCGGGCCGAGTCGATTACCACGACGATTGAAGAACAACGCCTCCGGTGGTGAGTCCGAGCGCATCACGTCCTCGCGGGCGTCCTCGATCCAGAGCTGCACCGCTTCCAGCCCCCGGCGATGCAAAGGCACGATTCGCTCCTTGCGACCCTTTCCGAGTACGCGCAGCAGTCCCTGGCGAAAGTCGACGCTCGTGACGTTCAAGCCACACAGTTCGCTGACGCGCAGACCGGCACCGTAGAGGACCTCGCAGACCGCACGGTCCAGCGTCGCCCACGCGTCTTCGCCCCAATCGTCGTCGAGCAACGTATCGAGTTGTTCACGAACGACGATCTTGGGCAGGCGATGATTCGGTCGCGGAGCCGAGAGACGAGCGGCCGGACTCTCGTCGAGGTGTCCGCGCTGGACCATCCAGGAGAAGTAGCCCCGCAGGGAGGCACGCCGTCGAATGATGGACGTTCGTTCGTCGCCGCGCGCGGTCATGAAGGCCAGGTACTCACGGAGCGTCTTCACGGTGACGTCAACGGGACGACGCAGTCCCCGTTCTTCCGCCCACGCGATGAACGCCTCGACGTCGCTCAGATAGGCCTTCCGCGTCGCCTCCGCCCGATCGGTCGCGCGCAGCGTGATGGCGTAGTCCTTCAGACACCACTGAGCAGTGGCCCGGGGCGCGTTGCGTGGTCGTGACACACGTCAAGGCTAGTAACGACCTCGATGACGCACCGTGACCTCACTAAGGTGGACGGGGAATCCGAGGGGGAACACGTGTCGCGCATCCTGATTGTCGAAGACGACGACCACATCCGCACCGCGCTTCGACTGATGTTCGAAGGCGAGGGCTTCGTAGTCGACGACGCCCCCACGGGCGAAGTGGGCATCGCGCTCTTCAACCGCATGGCGTCGGACGTGGCAATCGTCGACATCATGCTGCCCGGCATGTCCGGCTTCGAGACCTGTCTGTCACTGCGCAGCGCGAGTGACCTTCCCATCGTCATCGTGTCGGCGCGCGACGACACCGCCGACGTCGTACTGGGGCTCGAATCAGGGGCCGACGACTACGTCACCAAGCCGTTCGTGCCCGAGGAGTTGCTCGCGCGCGTGCGCGCGCACCTACGTCGACGTCCCGAGAAGAGCACCGGCGCCTTTCAACTCGGTCTGCTCCACGTCATTCCCGACGAGGGCGTCGTGCGTCAAACCGACGGCACCGAACTACATCTCACGTCGACCGAGTTCCGACTCTTGACCGACCTGGCGTCCAACAACGGCAAGGCGCTCTCACGCGAGGACCTGCTCGAACGCGTGTGGGGCTACGACTACTTCGGCGACAGCCGACTCGTCGACGTGCACATCCGACGCCTGCGCATGAAGATTGAGCCCGATCCGGCTAACCCGGTATTCCTCGTGACGGTTCGTGGCACCGGGTACAAGCTGGTCATCTAATGCGCCGCCGGAGTCTTCGACTTCGCCTCCTCGTTACCTTCGGTCTCGGTGCGTTCATCCTCAGTTCGCTCTTCGCCTCGCTCACCTACCTCGGGGTCAAACGACTGTTGATCGAGAACCAACAGCAAACCGACCTTCAACAGAGCTACGTCAACGCGGCGTTCGTGCGCAGCACGCTGTACTCCGAGCCCACCGAACTCTCCAACCTGCTCAACTCGATTCATAAGGCCACCGACTCGAACGTGTTGGTCCAAACCCACCATCAATGGTTGGCGCGATCGAATCAGGCCTCGACCCTCGACGTGTCCTTGGCGACGATCAAGACCGTCGGCGAGGGCCACGCCACCGAACAGACGCTCGACGCCGGCGGACAGATCATCTTCGTCGTCGGCGTGCCGATTCCCTCGGTCGAAACCCAGGTCTTCGAGGTGTTTCAGCTTCACAACCTGGAACGGACGCTGCAAACCTTGGCGCTAGTACTCGGACTGGGCGCGCTCTTCACGTCGATCGTCGGCATGAGCGGTGGCATCTGGGTCACGCGGCGCACGGTGCGGCCGCTCGAAGAGGTCTCCTTCGCCGCCGCGCTGATCGCCGACGGGGCGCTCACGACGCGCCTGCAGGTCAATCGAGCCGACCGCGAAGTCCAGCAGTTGACGGAGTCGTTCAATCAGATGGTGAGTCAACTCGTGCAACGCCTCGAACGTGACGCGCGATTTGCGAGCGACGTGAGTCACGAACTTCGCTCGCCCCTGACGACCTTGGCGACGACCGCTTCGGTGTTGCAACAGCACCGCGAGGATCTCTCCGCGGCGGGCCAGGAGAGCCTGGATCTGCTGGTCGCCGACCTCTCGATCTTTCAGTCACTCGTGGATGACCTCTTGGAGATGTCGCGAAGTGACGCCGCCGTGCCGCTCGTTAGGGAAGTGATCTCGGCGACCGAACTCGTGAACCAGTCGGTGCGATCGGCCGCTCGACGTCTCGGCATTGACGAGCCACCCGTCGAGATCGATGAGGGCGTCGGTGATCCGATGGTGCTCGTCGACCGGCGACGATTCGAGCGCGTCATCACGAACCTCATCGACAACGCGCACCGCTACGCCGAAGGCGCGGTCGCGCTGCGCATCGAAGTGCAGGGAACGCAACTCGCGTTGAACGTCGACGACGCCGGCGCGGGCGTCCCGGGCGACGAGCACGAACAGGTCTTCGAACGGTTCTTCCGCGGCCGCGCGGCCCACGACCGTGGCATCGCGCGCGGGACCGGGCTCGGTCTGGCGCTCGTGCGCGACCACGTGCGCGCGTTCGGTGGCTCGATCACCGTCTCGGAGAGTCCCGAGGGTGGGGCGCGCTTTCAGATCCTCCTACCGATCGTCGAGAGCGAGCAGCCGTGAGGAGGCTGCGAACACTCTTCGCGCTCCTGCTCGGTGCGCTCGCCCTCGCCGGGTGCACCCTGGTCCCGACGGCGTCGTCGCCGCAGCGGATCGGTCCGAAGCACGTCCCCTTCGGACTCTTGGGCAAGACCATTCCCGGAACGAACAACGGTCGGGTCCGCTTCATCTCCCAGCCGGTCTACATCGTTGACGCGACCGGACACCTCGCCGCGGTGAGCCGCATCGTGCCCTCGCCCCCGGTGCTCGAGTCGGTGCTGCGCCAACTCATCATCGGACCGACCGAGATCGAATCAGGCGGCGGCTACACCTCGGCGCTGCCGAAGAACCTGATCATCCTCTCGGCCAGCTTCCGCAGCGGCATCGGCTACATCGACCTCGCCTCCACGCTGTCGAAAATGCGGCGCAGCCAGGAAGTCCTCGCCGTCGGCCAACTCGTGCTGACCGCCAAGGACGTGGGCATCACGCTGGGCATCCACGTGACAGGCATTGAGATCACGGTCGCCGGCGTGACGCAGATCTTGCCGCTACCCAATGGCCATAGCGCGATCTTCGTGACAACCGGGGACTTTCAGCGCCTCTCGAACTCCTAGGCGATCGACGCCGATCGGAAGGCGGGCGCAGCGTTCCACAGGTGCTCGAGGTCGTAGTACTCGCGGGCCGCTTCGTCAAAGACGTGCACGATGACGTCGCCGTAGTCGAGGGCGATCCACTCGGCGCTCGTCCACCCTTCGACGTGATTCGGCTTCACGTCGAGCGCGATGTCGACGAGTCGTTCGATCTCCTCGGCGATGGCGCGCACCTGTCGATCGTTCCTTCCCGACGCGATGACGAGGGCGTCGAAGGAGTCCACGAGTTCTCGCAGGTCGAGCATCACGGTGTCGCGACCGAGCTTGTCCTCGGCGGCCATAACCGCGGCGTTCACCAGCGCGGCGACGAATTCAGAGTGTGGGCCGCGAGGCGCCTCGCCGCTCGTTACCAAGTCACTCAGTGGGACACCCCGAGCACAACCAGCGCAGCGACAAAAGGGACGGTGAGTGATACCACTCCAATGACTGCGTATCGGTGCTTCAAGCGACGAACCTCTCTACGCCTCAACGGCGCCGCTTCCAGGCCCCGCAGCCTCGTGGGCTGGGGCTCGGTCGCGTCAAAGAGTCGAACTGCCATCCCTTCGACTTTAGCCTCGGACGCTCTGGTAGAGCGGAATAACTGACTCGGGAAGAAACTTTCGAAGGTTCGTCGACGTCGGCTCGAGGTCACGCACGAAAGAACTCGATAGGTCAACGGGATCCATTGGAATCTCGTAGCTGACCCAACCATCAGGTACGACGGACGTCGCGCCGGGCCGTGGCACGACACCAACACGAACCAACGTTCGTAATTCTTCGGCCCCGTGCCAACTGTCGAGTTGTCGCGAAAGATCGGCGCCGACGATGAGATCGACACTGTCGCAGTCCTTCAAGAGCTCGTGCACCGTGTCAACCGTGTACGACGGACCCTCGCGGCGAATCTCGCGGTTCGACACTTCGACGAGTTCGAGGTCAGCGAATGCCGCCCTCGCCATCGCGAGTCGAATCGTGGCGTCGCGCACGTTCCCTTCGAGACGCTTCAAGTACGGATCACCCGCGACGGTGACTTCGATGAGGTCGAAACGTCCGCTCGCCGCGGCCGCTTGAAGGGCGGCGACGTGACCGAAATGTGGCGGGTCGAAGGTTCCGCCGAAGAGACCGATTCGCCGAACGTTCACGCCAGAAGGATAGAGGGCGATTGTTGCGGCGTCGTGAGAACCTCTACGCTTTACGGATGGAGAAGTCCACGAACGACTGGAATCCGAGCACGTGGCGAGCACGCGACGCCGCACAAAGCGTGACCTGGCCCGACGAGGCGCACCTCGCGCGCGTCGAAGGCGACCTCGCGCGAAAGCCACCGCTGGTCTTCGCCGGTGAGGCGCGCCGACTCTTGGAACACCTCGAATTGGTCTCTCAGGGCAAGTCCTTCCTGCTCCAGGCCGGGGACTGTGCGGAGTCCTTCGACGAGGGCTCGGCCGACTCGATTCGCGACAAACTCAAGGTCATCTTGCAGATGGCCGTGGCGCTCACCTACGCCGCCGGCGTGCCCGTCATCAAGGTCGGACGCATCGCCGGACAGTTCGCCAAACCGCGCAGCGACGAGTACGAAGAGCGCGACGGGCGGCGATTGCTGGCCTTTCGCGGCCACATCGTCAACGGCGAAGAGTTCTCCGAGTCCGCGCGACGGCCCGATCCCGAACGCCTCCTCGCCGCGTACCACCAGAGCGTCGCGACGCTGAACCTGCTTCGCGCCTTCACGACCGGCGGATTCGCCGCGCTCTCACGCGTGCACGCGTGGAATCAGGAGTTCGTGGCCAATTCGCTCGAGGGCAAACGCTACGAGGTCGTGGCCGACGAGATCGAGCGGGCGCTGCAGTTCATGAAGGCCTGTGGCATCGACCTGCACGACGACGGAGCCCTGCAGGGTGTCGACTTCTACACGAGCCACGAAGCGCTGATCCTCCCCTACGAGCAGGCCCTCACGCGCCGCGACTCACTCACCGGTGACTGGTACGACTGCTCGGCGCACATGCTCTGGATCGGTGATCGCACGCGACAGTTCGACGGCGCGCACGTCGAGTTCTTGCGCGGCGTCTCGAACCCGCTCGGCTTGAAGGTCGGCCCCACGATGGGCGTCGACGAGCTGTTACGACTCGTCGACGTGCTCAACCCCGAGAACCGCGCCGGGCGCCTCACGTTGATATCGCGCATGGGCGACAACTTGGTCGAAGAGAAGCTCGCGCCGCTCGTCGAAGCCATGCGCGCCGAGGGCCGCGAGGTCGTGTGGGCCTGTGACCCGATGCACGGCAATACCTTCGTCGCCTCGGGCGGACAGAAGACGCGTCACTTCGACGACGTGCTCTCAGAAACCTCGAAGTTCTTCGAACTGCTCTCCAGTCTCGGCACGTGGCCCGGTGGACTCCACGTCGAATTGACCGGCGACAACGTCACCGAGTGCCTCGGCGGCGGTTCACGTCTTAACGAGGGCGACCTCGAGCTCAATTACACGTCGATCTGTGACCCGCGGCTCAACGCGACCCAGAGCCTCGACATGGCCTTTCACGTCGCGGAGTTCTTGCAGCGCTACTCGGCCGGCAACGGCGCCCGATCGTTGTAGCGCAACAGACGTCGCCAACTCTCGCGAAACTCGATCTCGGTCATCGAACAGTTCTCGATGCGCGGGCGAAGTCGCACCTCGGGCGCGACACCCTGGTAGATCTTCATGGCCTGTTCGATGAAGCCGCCGTGGCACACTATGACCACCAACTCGTGGGGATGTCGCGCGACGAGCCGCTCGATCGCCTCGCGGCACCGTTCGTGAAATCCGAGCAGGGATTCACCGCCCGGGGCCGTCAACGCGTCGGGATCGAGGTCCCAGTCCGGCGCCCCGTAACGCTCGACGTACTCGGCCCACGCCAGGCCGTCGCCCTCACCGACGCTGATCTCGTTCAGCGTGGCGTCGGTGGTCGGTTCGAGTCCCTGGGGCAGCGCCGAACGCAGAATGTCGCCGGTCTCGATCGCGCGAGGCAGCGCCGAGGTATAAAACGCCGTGGTTTTCGAGAGCTCGGCGCTCGATCGCAGCCGGTCCACGAGGGCCTGGGCCTGTCGGCGTCCGAGTGGCGTCAGTCCCCCGTCGCCGATCGGCCCCCCGGCCAGTCCGTTGGCGTTGGCGTAACTCTCCCCGTGGCGAATCAGCATCAACCTCGTGCCCGAGGGTTTCGGACCGCGTTGGCGAAAGCCGGCGGGCGGAAGTCGTCGATCCTCGGCATCGCTCACGCGAGTTCTCCGACGAACATCTCCAGTTGGCGAAGGGTGCGACACTCGATGACCTTCTCGCAGTACGGCGCGTACTGGCTCACGATCGAGTCACCGCTGTTCCAATAGGCCGTCGGCTCGGGATTCAACCAGTACACCGCCTTGGCGCGGTACTTGAGATCGGCGATCACCTCAGCGTGGGCCTGGTGGTAGTTGTTGCGCGCGTCACCGAGGATGAGAATGGTCGAGCGCCGCGTGATGTCCTTGGCGAAGCGGTCGTGAAAGCTCAACAACGCGCGACCGTAATCGGAGTGACCATCGAAGGCGATCACGTCGGCCTCGGCGTTGATCCGAGCGACCGTCTCGGCCGGGTCGTCGACGCCTTCGAACAGTTGCGTCACTTCATCCAGTCCGTCGACGAACACGAAGCTGCGAACCTTGGAGAACTGCGAACTGATCGCGTGCACCAGGTGCAGGGTGAAACGAGCGAAGGACGCCACCGATCCCGAGATGTCGGCGATGACGAAGATCTCGGGCTTGGCGGGGTGCGGCGGCTTGAAGCGGAGGTCGATGGGCACGCCGCCGGTCGACAGGCTCCGACGAACGGTGTGGCGAAGGTCGACCGGCCCGCGTCGACGACGCCGGCGTCGGCGCGCGAGGCGCACGGCGAGTTTGCGACTCAGTGGTCGAAGGGCGCGCTCGAGCTGGGCCATCTCGTCACGATTGGCGTGCATGACGTCGAGGTCTTCGGGCAGGGGCTTGCGCACCGACTTGGCGAGCGCCTCGGAACCGCGGTCCTCCACCAGACGCTCGCGAATCACTCGTTCGATCTCGGCCTTGAGCATTTCGATGCGCGAACGGGCCTCTTCGCGAGCGAGTCGCTGTGCGAGTTGGTCGTCGTCAACCGAACCCCGCGTGAGACGCTGCTCCAGATTCTCGAGGTCGAGATTGCGCAACGTCCGGTACAAGTAATAGGTCCCGCCGACCGGACGGCCCGGCTCCATTCCGGCGTAGCGCGTGACCGACTCGTCCGCCGCCAGACGAAGCGCCTCGCGGTCACCGTCGCGCAGCGCGCGAAAGAGCAACTCGGCGAGTTCTTGGGCGCTGAGCGAACTCGAAGCGCCGCCGCCTTCGCCGCGGGACTGTCCCGGACCCGTGGCTCCGGCCGCGCCTTCGCGCTGCATCTCGTCGGTGTCGACGTCGTCCATGAACTCCGACGCACTGTCCCACGAACGCGTTGAGAAGAAGACCTCGAAGGCGGTGTTGAAGACGGGCATGTGGTCGCCGTCCTTCACGAGCGTCGCCGCCAACGAGTTCTTCACCAGCGAGCGATCCGAGAGGTCGATCACCTCCATGGCCTTGGCCGAGTCGACGTGCTCGCTCATGGAGATCGGGATTCCGGCGGCGCGCAGTTCGCCGATGAAGTCACCGAGGAGGTTAAGCACTGGACTTCGGCCGACCGAGCAGCTCTTTCGTCGCGCGTTCGATGTCGGTCTGGTACTTCAACAAGATGTGCAGCGTTTCGGCCGCGTCCTCATCACCGATCTCGGACCTTCCGAGGACGACCAGGGTACGCGCCCAGTCCAGGGTCTCGGCGACCGACGGGGCCTTCTTGAGATCCATCGTGCGAAGCGACCGCACGACCTGGGCGATCTGTTCGGCCAGGGTGCTCGTGATGCCCGGCACGCGCGAGACGATGATGTCGCGCTCGCGCTCCACGCTCGGGTAGCCAATGTAGAGATAGAGACAACGCCGCTTGAGGGCTTCGGAGAGCTCGCGCGTGTTGTTCGAGGTGAGAAAGACCATCGGGATCTGCTTGGCCCGCACGGTGCCGAGTTCAGGAATCGACACTTGGTACTCCGAGAGGATCTCCAACAGCAGCGCCTCGGTCTCGAGCTCGACGCGGTCGACCTCGTCGATCAACAAGACGACCGGGTCCGTCGCCGAGATCGCTTCGAGGAGGGGTCGAGTGAGGAGGAACTCCTCGCCGAAAATATCCTCCTCGAGCTGTTCCCAGTCTTCGGTCCCTTCCCCCTCGGGCCGCCCGGCCTGGATGCGCAGCAGTTGTTTTCGGTAGTTCCACTCGTAGAGCGCCTTGGAGTCATCGAGCCCCTCGTAACACTGCAGTCGGATGAGTCGCGCGCCGACGGCGTCGGCGACGGCTCGGGCGAGCGCGGTCTTGCCGGTGCCGGCCGGCCCCTCGACGAGCACCGGTTTGGCCAGTCGGTCGGCGAGAAAGCAGACCGAGGCGATGGCGTCGTCACTGAGATAGTCGTTATCGGCCAATCGTTTCAGGACGTCCTTCGCCGAGTCGAAACGCACCGGCGGGATCTCGTCGAGTCCGAGACGTTTGGCGAGTTCTTCGCGCGGGTCCAGTGCGGTCATCGAATCTGTCCTTCTCCTCGTACGACCCACTTGAGACAGGTCAGTTCTCGTAGTCCCATCGGACCGCGGGCGTGCAGCTTCTGGGTCGAGATACCGACCTCACCACCCAGTCCCAACTCGCCGCCGTCGATGAACCTCGTCGAGGCGTTCACGATGACGGCCGCTGCGTCCACCCGCCTCACCCACGCGTCGGCGTTCGAGGGATTATTGGTCAGAATCGCTTCACTGTGGCCGGTGCCGTAGCGCGCGACGTGCGCGATCGCCTCGTCCAGTGAGTCGACGACCTTGACCGCGAGAATCAGATCGAGGAACTCGCGCTCGAAGTCCTCTTCACTCGCCGGCGTGGCGTTCGTCAAATACTCCCGGGCCCGGTCATCGGCGCGCAGCTCCACCTCGGGCATGGCCGCTTCCAGCGCTGGCAGGAAATCGCCGGCGATGCTGTGGTGGACCAAGACCGTCTCGGCGGCGTTGCAGACGCCTGGTCGCGACGTCTTCGCGTTGCGCACGATGGCGACCGCGCTTTCGAGATCGGCCGATTCGTCGACGAAGACGTGGCAGTTGCCATCACCGTCGAGCACGTAAGGTACCCGGGCGTGTTCGCGCATCGCCGCGATCAGACTCGGACCGCCTCGCGGGATCAGGCAGTCCAGTACGTCGGTCATCTGCATGAACTCGGTCGCCGTCTCGTGCGAGGAGTCCTGCACGAGCGAGACACCCTCCGCGGGCAGGCCCTCCTTCTCGAGGGCCTCGTGCCAGAGCGAGACGATGAACTGATTCGTGGCGAAGGCCGAGGACGAACCGCGAAGGTAGGCGGCGTTGCCGCTTCGCACGCAGAGCCCCGCCACGTCACTCGTCACGTTCGGCCGATTCTCGTAGACGACGCCGATCACGCCGAGCGGCACCCGAAGGCGTTCGATGCGTAGTCCGTTCGGTCGCACGCTCTGGTCGACGCGCTCGAACAAGGGATCCGGTTGCGCAGCGATCTCGCGCAGGGCTAGGGCCATCGAGTCGATGCGCGCGTTCGTGAGCGTGAGGCGGTCCACGCCGGCGCCGGACTCGTGGTAGGCCGCGACCTCATGTGCGTTGACCGCCAACAGTTCGTCGCGGGTCTCTTCGAGTCGGTCGGCCACGTACAAGAGCACGGCGCGACGAGCCTCGTCCGAGGCCTGTCCCAGGACCGTGGCGGCCCCTCGGACAGCGCGGCCCTGCGCCGCCAGCGCACCATTCGTCATGCAGTAATCGTAACGGTTGGCATCAAGAGCGACGGAGGAGGACCAGATCATCGCGATGCACGACGACGTCCTCACTATCGTGGAACGACTCGGCACTCACGCGAACGAGGCCCTTCGCCACGACCTGACCTTGCGGTCCCTTGATCTCTACGGCGTCACCTTCGACGAAGTTGCCCGTGTGTGACTCGACGCCGACACGCAAGAGACTCCGGCCGTGGTGTTCCAATGCCTGTAACGCGCCCTCATTGATGTGCAACGCACCGCGACTCGCGACGGCGAAGGCGATCCACGATTTTCGCGCCGACAGACGCTCCGGTCGAGGATGGAACGTCGTGCCGAATCCCGGTGCGCCACTGATCGCGTGCACGAGGGCGTTGATCGCGCGGGCCGGCGCGATGACCGTCGTGATGCCCGACCACGTCGCCATGCGCGCCGCCGCGAGTTTCGAGGCCATGCCCCCGCTGCCCACCCCGGAGCGACTGACTCCGGCGGCGTCCACCAACTCGGTGTCGAACGCCGTCACCTCTTCGATCAACGTCGCCGTCGGGTCGAGTCGAGGATCGGCGGTCAAGAGTCCGTCCGTGTCGGTCAAGAGGACGAGATGTGTCGCTCCCACGAGGTTGGCGACCAAGGCCGCCAGCCGGTCGTTGTCACCGAAGCGGATCTCTTCGTCGGCCACGGCGTCGTTCTCGTTCACGATGGGCACGACGTCGAGCGAATGCAGCGCCTCGAGGGTCCCGCGCGCGTGCAGGTACTGACCGCGGTGAGAGAAATCGAGCGGCGCGAGCAGGACTTGACCGACACTCGCGCCGACGTCGGCGAACGCATCGCGCCACGCGTGCATCAAGAGCGGTTGGCCCACCGCCGAGACCGCCTGCAGCGAGACGCTGTCCGTCGGGCGCGGCCGACCTTTGCCGACTTCCGACCAGCCGGCGGTGATGGCGCCAGAGGTGACCACGACGACGGTCCAACCCTGGGCCCGCAGATCGACCACGTCGCGTGCGACACTGGCGAGCGCGTCACGGGCCACGCCGCCCGTGTCATCGGTCACCGACGTCGTGCCGATCTTGACCACCAGGCTACGAGTCGCCATCGTCCTCACCCAGGTCCAGTCGGCCGTGTCGCGCCAATCGCTCGCGACGTGACGCGCGGTGATGATCGCCTCGGTCGAGTCCGGCGCTCACCTCGTCGCGCCACCATTCAAACGAGAGCGGTCCGATGTTGACCACGTCGCCGTCGAGAACACCCGCTCGCGTGAGCATCCGATCGACGCCCAGCGTGCGCAGGCGTCGCACGATCTCGGCCAGGGCTTCGTCGTTGGTGAGGTCTTGGAACCGCACGGCGCGTATCGCCGGTCGTCCTTCGACGACCCACGCGTGGGGGCCGCTGCGCTCGACGGTGATCTCATCCGGGAGCGGCGTGTGCACGACGACTTCGTGCTCGATGCGTTCGACCTCTTCTCGCCGGACCTGCACGACGAGCGCAGCGAGCTGTCCGACGAGCTGATCGATCCCGTCCCCGGTGACCGAAGAGATCGTAAGGATGTCGGGCATCTCGTACGCGGCCGCGTCACCCTTCGATCCCACGATCACCCTCGGGCGCTCCAAGAGATCGGCCTGGTAGTCACCGAGTTCACGTATCAAGATCTCCAATTGATCCTGCGGGGGCATCGGCGCCATCTCCGAGAGGTCGAGCAACACGCACAGCACCCGAGCGCGCTCGACGTGACGGAGAAAGTCGTGTCCGAGACCGCGGCCCTCGGCCGCGCCTTCGATCAGTCCGGGAATGTCCGCCATGACGAATTCAGTGGCGTCGCCCGGGCGCCCGGCTCGTTCGCCGACGCGAACGACGCCGAGATTCGGCACCAGCGTCGTAAAGGGGTAGTCCGCGATCTTGGGTCGCGCGGCCGAAACGCGCGCGATGAGCGTGGACTTGCCGACGTTGGGAAATCCGATCAACGCGACGTCTGCCTGAAGTTTCAGTTCCAGGTTGAACCAGTTCTCCTGTCCGCGCTCGCCCTGTTCGGCGAAGGCCGGCGCCCGACGGTTGTTCGACAGGAAGCGGTTGTTGCCCTGACCTCCGAGTCCGCCTTCGGCGGCCAGCCAACGATCCCCGGGGCCGTTCAGGTCGACGAGGAGTTCGCCCTCGCGGCTGTAGACCATGGTCCCGACCGGCACGATGACGATGGAGTCCTTTCCCCGTGAACCGTGTTGACGCTTGGACGTACCGTGTTGACCGTCGGTAGCGCGTCGAAAGGGATGGTCGCGAAATCCCAACAGTGAAGCCTGATTATGGTCGGCGACGATCCAGACGTCACCGCCCTTGCCGCCGTCACCCCCGTCCGGACCGCCCTTGGCGACGTGCGCCTCTCGTCGAAAACTGACGCAGCCGGCTCCGCCGTCGCCCGCTTTGGCGTGCAATTGAGCGAAATCGACGAAGGTGGACACCCC
>CALGFJ010000158.1 GCA_937881055.1 uncultured Acidimicrobiaceae bacterium
CGGCCGTCGGTCACCTCATCTTGAAACCGTCGAAGTAAGTACTCGGGCGTCGTAGGGAACATGCGCATCGCCCTCGCCGGAGCTGGAGCCTTTGGCATCAAGCACCTCGACGCCCTCGCGCGCATTGACGGCGTCGAGATCGCGGCCGTTGTCAGTCGCCGACTCGACCAGGCCCGCGAGGTCGCCGACAAATACGGGGCAGCGATATCGAGCACGGAGTTGGAGGAGGTGTTGGCGTCACCCGACGTCGACGCCGTCATCCTGGCCACGCCCACGCAGTTGCACGCACATCAAGCCATCGCGACGATGCGCGCCGGCAAGCACGTCCAAGTCGAGATCCCCCTCGCCGACAACTGGAGCGACGCGCGGGCCGTCGCCACGACCCAACGCGACACCGGACTCGTGTGCATGGTCGGACACACGAGACGCTTCAACCCCTCACACCAGTGGATCCACCGTCGCGTCCAAGCCGGAGAACTGCACGTTCTCCAAATGGACGTCCAGACGTACTTCTTTCGCCGTACCAACACGAACGCCCTCGGACAGCCGCGCAGTTGGACTGACAACCTCCTCTGGCACCACGCCGCGCACACGGTCGACCTCTTCGCCTACCAGTGCGCCGCGGACATCGTCGACGCCCACGCACTGGCCGGCGCGACCAATCCCGACTTGGGCATCCCGATGGACATGTCGATTCAGCTCAAGACGTCGGCGCAACAGATCTGCACGCTCTCGTTGAGTTTCAACAACGACGGACCTCTGGGCACGTTCTTTCGATACATCTGTGACAACGGAACCTATGTCGCGCGTTACGACGACTTGTTCGACGGCCGCGACGCGGTCATCGACGTCTCGGACGTCGACGTGTCGATGGACGGTATTGAACTCCAGGACCGCGAATTCGTCGCCGCGATCACCGAAGGACGCGAACCCAACGCCTCGGTCACTCATGTGCTGAAGTGTTACGAAGTGCTCGATCAGCTCGACCAACAACTTCGAGCCTGAGTGTCGTTCGTCGCCTCGCGAAGCGCCAAAGTGGAATCCGCCGCGCAGGGTGAACGCTACGAACCGGCGGTCGGCTTCGTCATCACCGGCGTCATGGCGGCGGGCAAGTCGACGGTGGCCGAGTTGCTCGCCCAACACTTCGAACGCGGCGTGCACGTTCGCGGCGACGTGTTTCGAAAGATGATCGTCCGTGGTCGCGATCCGATCACGCCCGAGCTCGGCGACGAGGCACTGCGCCAACTCGACCTACGCCAGCGCATCGCCGCCAGTGTCGCCAACGACTACTGGCGTGACGACTTCACCGTCGTGCTTCAGGACATCTACGCGGGCGACGGCCTCGCCAACGTCGTCGATCGCCTCGAGATATCACCGCTGTACGTGGTCGTCCTCGCTCCTCGGCCGGACGTCGTCGCCCAACGCGAAGCCCAGCGCGAGAAGTCCGGTTACGGCGAGTGGGACGTCGAAGAACTGTGCGCCGACTTCGAAGAGCACACGGCGCGAATCGGACTGTGGCTCGACACCTCGGAGATGACGCCCGAACAGACGGTCGAGGAGATCCTTCTACGACGCCACGACGCACGGGTGCGCTAGCGATCGCTGAGACGCCAGAGAGGTTCGCACGACTCTCGAGTCGACCACGAGAACAGCGAAAGGCCCCCACCGAAGTGGGGGCCTTTCAAGAAATCCCGGCGGCGACCTACTCTCCCAGGGGGGGACCCCCAAGTACCATCGGCGCTGGTGGGCTTGACTGCTGTGTTCGGAATGGGAACAGGTATATCTCCACCGCCATAACCACCGGAAACTGTGCGCCCGATCTCTTTCGAGATCAGAACCGGCGTACACCGGCTCCTTGAGCGTCCTAGAACGAGCACGAACATCAAACTCCAAGCCCTCGGCCGATTAGTACCGGTCAGCTGAATGCATTGCTGCACTTACACTTCCGGCCTATCAACGTGGTCGTCTGGCCACGGGCCTTACCTGGTTAACCCAGTGAGTGAATTTATCTTGAAACGGGCTTCGCACTTAGATGCTTTCAGCGCTTATCCCACCCGAAGGTCGCAAAACAGCCATGCCCTTGGCAGGACAACTGTCACACGAGAGCTTCGTTCGTCCCGGTCCTCTCGTACTAGGGACAACCTTTCTCAATTCACTTACGGCTGCATCGGATAGGGACCGAACTGTCTCACGACGTTCTGAACCCAGCTCGCGTACCGCTTTAATGGGCGAACAGCCCAACCCTTGGGACCGGCT
>CALGFJ010000159.1 GCA_937881055.1 uncultured Acidimicrobiaceae bacterium
ATCTGGAGACTTCTAAATGAGTATCACCATTATCTTTTCGGCTGTCGCTGTCGCTCTCCTGCTTCTAATGAATGTGCGCCGAGTCACGTTCCTGAGTCGGAGTGACACGAATGGCGCTCCGAATCGCCGCTTCGAAGTACGTGATGGTCACAATGCCGTCAAGTAGTCCCACATTCGTCCAAGCCGTTGAAGTCGGTGGCGACGAAGTCAGTGCCGTCCAACTTCGAGACGTGTACAAATCCTTCGGCTCAGTCCAGGCTGTGCGCGGCGTCGACCTCACCGTTCGCCCGGGAGAGGTTCTGGCGTTCCTCGGACCCAACGGTGCCGGGAAGACGTCGACGATCGACACCATCTTGGGTCTGTCGCAACCGAGCGCGGGCGACGTCAACGTCTACGGACTGACGCCACGTCACGCCATTGCCAAGGGCTTGGTCTCGGCCGTCTTGCAGACCGGTGGGTTACTCAAAGACTTCACGGTCGTTGAGACCGTCACTTACACGTCCAAGCTTTTCGCAGACAGGAAGGCCAAGAGTGACTATGGTCTTTTGCCCGACGACTGAATGTCGTTCGACGACGTTTCATGGGCGTAATGCAAGCCTGTGTCACGTCGAGTAATCAAACCCCATCACCACGCACTGGACCGACTGCGACTTTGCCCAACATCGCTCAATCAACCGGGTTCTCGTGATGGAGATAGCGGGTTAAACTCCCCATGTCCTCTCGAAGCGAAAGCGAGCATGTGTCGTACGTCGTTCAAAGTGAATCGCTAAGTAAACGTTACGGCGATGTGCTCGCTGTTGACAACTTGACTTTCGCCATTGAGGCGGGAACCATCACCGGTTTCCTCGGTCCCAACGGCGCCGGCAAATCGACGACACTGAGAATGTTGCTCGGTCTTGCGAAGCCCACCAGTGGCCACTCCACCGTTTTCGGAAGTCCCTACGACCAACTGGCGACACCTGCGCTTCGTATCGGCGCGGTCCTCGAAGCGACCGATTTTCATCCGGGACGCTCGGGACGCGACCATCTTCGGTCGCTTGGTTGGGCGGTCGGAATCCCCGACGCTCGAGTGGACGAGGTCCTCTCGCTGGTCGAATTGCAAAGCGCGTCAAAGCGCCGGGTGAAGGGATATTCGCTCGGTATGCGTCAGCGTCTCGGTCTCGCCTCTGCGCTGCTCGGCAATCCCGATCTGTTGGTCCTGGACGAGCCGGCAAACGGACTCGATCCCGAAGGCGTGCGGTGGCTGCGGGACTTCCTCAGAGACTTCGCCTCGGGCGGGCGCACCGTGCTCATTTCAAGCCACGTGCTCGCCGAGATCGCTCAGACCGTCGACCAGGTACTCATCATCAATCACGGACGGTTGGTCGCTGAATCGACGCTCGATGAGTTGACCGCTCGCGTTGGTGGAGTGGTGCGAGTGCAAAGTCCTCAACTCGATATTTTGGCCGAACTACTGCAGCGCGAGGGAATCGTCACAACGAGGAGCAACGACCACGCACTGTTCGCCCAAGGCACGACGAAAGAGCATGTCGGTGACGTCGCGCTCGCCGCGGGAGTCGCCATCCATGAGCTCGTGACCGAAGGTTCGTCCTTGGAAGAGGTCTTCCTCGATTTGACGTCAGAGGGAGCGTCTCAGTGAATCAATTGCGAGCTGAGCTCCTCAAAATACGTTCAACGCGCACGACCGTCGGCCTCTTGGTGGGACTGATTGCCCTGGCGCTGCTCTTCACGATCTTGACGTGCACGTTGTCGCCGATGTCCCAATTGTTGACCGAGCAGGACCAGTCGAGTCTGTTGAGCTTCGGGAGCATAGCTGGCGTCTTCGCCGCGCTCGCGGGCGTCATGCTCTTCACCAGCGAGTACCGATTTGGGACGATTCGGCCGACGTCGTTGTTCAACCCGAATCGAACCCACCTCTTCGCCACGAAGATCACCGCGGGAGTCCTCTCCGGGCTCGTCTTCGGTGTCATCGGAGAGGGACTCGTCTTCTCAATCGGCATGATGATCTTGAAGCTTCGGGGAGTATCCATCGTCATGACGGGCGCCAACGTGACCGAATTGATCGTCGGCGCGATCATCGGGACCGCTCTGTGGGGTGCCATCGGCGTCGGAATCGGCTCGATCGTCCCCAACCAAGTGGGTGCCGTGATCTCTTTGCTGGCGTGGGGTTTCGTCGTAGAGAACCTGGTCTTCGGGTTTCTCCCCAAAATCGGGCGCTTCTTACCGGTCCACGCGTCGGATTCGATGATGGGCCCACTTCAAAGTAACTTGCTTCCCGGCAATGCGGGCACTCTCGTCGTGGTGGCGTGGGTTTTGGTACTCGCCATCGTCGGCGTGGCACTGCTGAAACGGCGCGACGTCAGCTAGGTACAGAGTTCACAGCATTGAGTTCTCGCGCTTGTCGGGGGACTCGCCGTGTACGGTGTACTGATTCTCACTCAAGTGTTGGCAACGGATCTCGTCCGCCAGTAAATTACAAACGTTTGAATTCGAGTTCTAAGGGGGGCGCACGTGACCGATACCGTGAAGCACGTCGATCTGTTCACGTCTGACGCTCCACCGATTGACCGTCCGAAAATCCAGATCGTTCCCTTGAAAGGATTGCCAATCGCGGCGGCGGCGGCGGTATTCGTCACACTGGCAATCGCCGGCAACTGGCAGTGGGCACTGGTTTTCTGCCACGTGGCCGGTGGTGGACTGTGGACCGGAATCGATCTCTTCGTCGGTCTGGTGTTGGGTCCGATACTCGGCCGTCTGTCGATTCCGGCCCGTGCGGAATTCTCCGCGAGGTTCATGCCCAAGATGGTCATCATCATGCCCACGGTCGTCATGATGACCCTGGCGACGGGATTTCAAATCGCGAGGAAAATGGGAAACCTCTACGCCAAGAGCCCGAACCACTCGTGGCTCATCGCCTCGTTCTGTGTGGTCGGCGTCATGGCAGTGATCGCCCTCGGCATCCTCGAACCCGCGAATATCGCGGTCTTGTTCGAAATGAACAAACCCGCGCCGAACGGCGAGCTCATTGGAAAACTCATGAAACGGTTCATCTACACCGCCGGTATCACGGGCCTGATGCAAATCGCAACGTTGATCATCATGACCCGCGTGGCAACTCAATGAGCGCTGACCAGATTCCACACGGGGCCTCGAACGCGAACCGCGCGTACCCGCCGGTCGCATGGTTGAGCACGGGGGCCCTCGCATTCGTCATCATTGGCGGCATCCTCATGGCGTCGTACGCGCCTCGCAAGGCCCCCCTCGGAGTGGCGGCTGCTCTGCTCGTGGCGGGGGCGCTGTTGCTCGTTTCCGCCGGGGTAGTGCTGGTCGGATTGAAGGACTTCTCGCGAAAGACCTTTCTCATGGTATTCAAATGGGCGATCTTCGCCGACCTGGTGACGGCGGCGATGATCGAGTTCGCCTTCGTCCGTGATCACACGAGCGGCGCGTCACTCCTCATTGTCACGTGCATGCTGGCGGTATTCACGCTCAGCGTTCCAACGACGATCGCCTTCACCGTGGCGCGCTACGCCGACGACTGAGTAATTCTGCACGGCTTCGCACTTGTTGCGTTGGGCCGGACCGCCATGGTCGCGTAATTCGCTCGGTTCAGCGCGTGATGGGGTGATGGTCGTCGAGCGAGATATGTAGCGCGTCGTCCCTTCTCAACGACGTCGCGAACCGGCTCATCGTGGATTTGATTTCCGGTCATCCGAGGACCACTTTTGAATGACTTTCGGCCCTAGCGCGAAGGAAGGAAAATGGGCATGCTGGACCTTGTAGGTACCTCACAAGTGGAGGCCGACAGATGTCTCGAACACTCGCCACGACGTCGATCTCCCAGAACAAGGAGATGTGGCCATGAGCAAGCCGACATACGTACGTTTCTTCAATGAATTCGGCAACGAAGACGTTGCTTTGGTCGGCGGCAAGAACGCTTCACTCGGTGAGATGTACCAGAAACTGTCTGGCCAGGGCGTGCTGGTGCCCAACGGCTTCGCGACTACGTCGGACGCCTATCGCTACGTGCTCAAAGAGAGCGGCGCCATGGCGCAATTGCACGAGGCACTCGATGGCCTCGATCCGAGTGACGTCAACGACCTCGCTCGTCGGGCCAAGCGGGCTCGCGAGATCGTGTACGGCTCGCCGATCCCCAAGGACCTCGCCGACGAGATCCTGGCCGGGTATCGACGGCTCCAAGACGAGTACGGTGACGCGGTCAGCCTGGCCGTTCGATCATCCGCGACCGCCGAAGACCTGCCGACCGCCAGTTTCGCCGGCCAGCAAGAGACCTTCCTCAACGTGCACGGCGAGGAGAGCCTGCTCGACGCGTGTCGACGATGCTTCGCCAGTCTGTTCACCGATCGGTCGATCCACTACCGCGTCGACCAGGGCTTCGACCACTTTGACGTCGCGTTGTCGATCGGTGTCATGAAGATGGTGCGGTCCGATCTCGCCTCGTCCGGCGTGATGTTCACGCTCGACACCGAGTCCGGATTCCGAGACGTGGTCTTCATCACCGGCGCGTACGGTCTGGGCGAGAACGTGGTCCAAGGAGCCGTGGACCCGGACGAGTTCTACGTCCACAAGGCTTCGCTCGCCTCCGGACACCGGACGGTCCTGCGCCGCTTGCTCGGTGACAAGGGCGTGAAGATGGTCTTCGTCGAGGGGGGCACGAAGATCAACGTGCGTAATATCCCGACACCGATGGCCGACCGGGCACGATTCTGCCTGAGCGACGAAGAGGTGCTCGAGCTCGCCGACAGCGCGGTGGCCATTGAAGCGCACTACGGACGACCGATGGACATGGAATGGGCCAAGGACGGACTCGACGGCAAGCTCTACATCGTCCAGGCACGACCGGAGACAGTCGCTTCCCAGCGGAAAGCGTCGATTTTCGAGACGTACGTGCTCGACAGCGGTGGCGAGATCGTCATCGAGGGACGTTCCGTCGGCGAGAAGATCGCGACGGGACGCGCCCGAGTCATCGACAGCGTCGCGCACCTTTCGGAGTTCCAACCCGGTGAGGTTCTCATCTCCGACTCGACCACCCCTGACTGGGAACCGGTGATGAAGACGGCGGCCGCCATCGTCACCAACCGAGGAGGGCGGACCTGTCACGCGGCGATCATCGCGCGCGAACTCGGTGTTCCCGCGGTCGTGGGCACGGGCGACGCGACCACCACCATCAAGAGTGGTGACGTCGTGACGGTCTCGTGCGCGGAAGGCGACTCGGGGCGGGTCTACAGCGGCGAGGTGGGATTCCACGTCGATCGCGAAGACGTGGGCGACCTCGCGCGACCGGCAACCAAGATCATGATCAACCTCGGAAATCCCGACCTCGCCTTCAAGACGTCGTTCCTCCCGAACGACGGCGTGGGTCTCGCGCGCATGGAGTTCATCATCAGTGAATCAATCCGGGCCCACCCCTTGGCGCTGCTGCACCCGGAGAAGGTGACCGACCCGAAGGTCCGAGCCGAGTTGGCCCAGTTGACGCGCAACTATCCCGACGGTGAGCACTTCTTCGTTGAACGTCTCTCCGAAGGGATTGGTACGATCGCCGCGGCGTTCTGGCCGAAGCCCGTCGTTGTTCGCATGTCGGACTTCAAGTCGAATGAATACGCAAGTCTTCTCGGAGGAAGCGACTTCGAACCACTGGAGAGCAACCCGATGATCGGCTTTCGCGGGGCGTCGCGTTACGCGCACCCGGCTTACGAAGAGGGCTTCGCGCTCGAGTGTCAGGCGATGCTTCGGGTGCGCAACGAGATGGG
>CALGFJ010000160.1 GCA_937881055.1 uncultured Acidimicrobiaceae bacterium
GAAGCGTCGCAAGGCCACTCGACTTCTCAGCGCACCGTCACCCGAGCCGCTCGGGCTCTCGGTGCGAACCTTCGGTGACACGGCGCTCGTGCAGAACGCCGATGAACTGCTCGTGCCGGTTTCCGAGTGGACGTGCGTTACGACGGCGACGCCGACCGACCAGCAACTCCAGGACCTCGCCATCGCGTGGCGGGTGTGCGCACGAACGACGTCGAACGCCATCGTGATCGCGCGGGACGGCGTCGCGGTCGGCATCGGCGCCGGACAACAGTCGCGTGTCGTCTCGGCGGGCATCGCCACGACCAAGGCCGGCGACTTCGCGAAGGGCGCGGCCGCCGCCTCGGACGCCTTCTTCCCCTTCGCCGACGGCCTCGAGTCGCTCACGAGCGCCGGCGTCACCGCCGTCGTCCAACCGGGCGGCTCGGTACGCGACCAAGAGGTCATCGACGCGGCCAACGCCGCCAAGATCGTCATGATGCTCACCGGCGAACGTCACTTCCGGCATTAGGAGAGTTATGACTGCCCAACTACTCGACGGTGAACGCTTGGCCCAACGAATCAAGATGGAGCTCGCCGATCGCGCGCAGCGCCTCAGCGCCGTTGGAAGAACCCCGGGCCTCGGCACGTTGCTCGTGGGTGACAATCCTTCGAGCGCCCGCTACGTCGAGATGAAGGTCGAAGAGTGCAAGGAGATTGGCGTTCAGTCCTTCGACGTGCACCTGCCGGCCACGGCGACGCAAGCCGAGATCGAAGCGGTGGTCGATGCGTTCAACGCCAACCCCGACGTCCACTCGATCCTCGTGCAACTCCCGTTGCCCGACGGCATCAACGAGGAAGAGGTCCTGCTGCGGGTCAATCCCGCCAAGGACGTCGACGGACTCCATCCGACGAATCTGGGTCGACTCGTAATGGGCGCCCCCGGACCGTTGCCCTGCACACCGGCCGGGATAGTGGAATTGCTCGCGGAGTACAAGGTGCCGGTCGAGGGCCAACACGTCGTCATCATCGGTCGCGGCCTCACGATCGGGCGACCACTCGCGCTACTGATGGCGATGCGCCGACCGAACTGCAACGCCGCCGTGACCGTCGTGCACACCGGCGTCCATGACATGGCCGCGTTGACGCGTACCGCCGACGTGATCGTCTCGGCGGCCGGCGTCCCGGGCATCGTCACCGCCGACATGGTGAAGCCCGGCTGCGCGGTCGTCGGTGCGGGAACGTCCTTTGCGGGCAAAAAACTCGTCAGCGATATCGCTGACGACGTTGCTGAGAAGGTTGCCTGGATAACGCCGCGTCTCGGTGGCGTCGGCCCCATGACCCGTGCCATGCTGTTACGCAACGCCGTCCTAGCTGCGGAGAAGGTGCGATGACTGAAACGACTGATGACAAGGGCCGCGAGTACAGCGTGCGGCCGTGGGGCAACTACACGGTGCTCGACGAGGAGATGTTCGACCACAAGGTGAAGCGAATCGTGGTCACCCCCGGCAAGCGTCTGAGCTACCAGTTCCACGACAAGCGCGCCGAACACTGGTTCATCGTGAGCGGTCAAGCGACCGTGATACTCGACGGCGTCGAGCACGACCTCGGACCCGGTTCGAGCATCGACATCGGGATCGGTCAAGCGCATCGTTGCGAGAACTACGGCACGGTGCCGGTCGTCTTCATCGAGGTCCAACACGGCTCCTATTTCGGCGAGGACGACATCGTGCGCTTAGAGGACGACTTCGGTCGGGCGAACTAACTCGGTGCGCATCGACGAGCTGCTCGCAGCCGGCCCCACCCGATCATTCGAATTCTTTCCTCCGAAATCAGACGAGGAGAGTGCGATCCTCGCGGCCTCACTCGAGGACATCCAGCCGTTGCAGCCGTCGTTCGTGTCGGTCACGTACCGCGGAGGACGAGAGTCACGCCAGCGCACCTACGATCTCGTCACGCAGATCGAACACGACGGCTACGTGACCGCCATGGCGCACGTCATCTGTGTCGGCCATACGCGCGCCGAGATGCGTGACCTCTTGAAGAACTACGCCGAGGCCGGCGTGCAGAACATCATGGCGCTCGGCGGCGATATCCCGGATGATCCGTCGGCGGCGACTTCTGAGTTCGAGCACGCCATCGACCTCATTGCGTTGGCGCGCGAGATAGGCGACTTCTCGGTGGGCGTTGCGGCCCACCCCGATGGCCACCCCAGGTCGCCGGACCGCGCCTCGGATCGACGATTCCTCGCCGAGAAGCTCGCGCTGGCTGACTTCGCCGTGACGCAATTCTTCTTTGAAGTCGACGAGTGGACGCGTCTCGTCGGCGAACTCGCCGAACTCGGCGTCACCAAGCCGGTACTTCCGGGCATTATGCCGGTCACCACCATCACCGGCATCGAGCGCATGAAAGCAATGGGCGCGGCCGTGCCTCGTGCGCTCGTCGAACGCCTGATCACGGCCGACCGGCGCGGTGGTCCACCAGAAGTGCGTGCCGAGGGCATCCGCGCCGCGACTTCGCTCTGTCAGGAGTTGTTGGACGAACACGCGCCGGGACTTCACTTCTACACGCTCAATCGTTCGACGGCCACGAGCGAGATCTATCACGCATTATTCGAATAGTTTTCTCTCCCGTCACCGACTACTTTCGCCGAAAAAGGGCCTTCGAGAATCGCCGTAGGATGGACTTATGGCAGACAAAATCACACAAAACGCCGACGGCGAACTCAACGTCTCGGACAACCCAATCATCCCGTTCATCGAAGGCGACGGCATCGGCGTCGACATCTGGCCGGCGTCCAAGCTCGTCATGGACGCCGCCGCCAAGAAGCACGGCAAGACCATCGAATGGAAGGAAGTCCTGGCCGGACAGAAGGCCTTCGACGAGACCGGTGAGTGGCTGCCCGAGCAGACCGTTGCTGACTTTCGCGAGTACCTGATCGGCATCAAGGGACCGCTGACCACGCCGATCGGAGAGGGATTTCGCTCGCTCAACGTCGCGCTTCGTCAGATCTTGGACCTGTACGTGTGCCTGCGGCCGGTGCGCTGGTTCCAGGGCGTGCCCTCACCCGTGAAGCACCCCGAACTCGTCGACATGGTCATCTTTCGCGAGAACACCGAGGACGTCTACGCCGGTCTCGAAGTGGAGGCCGGTTCGCCCGGGGCCGAGAAACTGCGGGCCTTCTTGAAGGAGAACTTCGGCTGGGAGATTCGCGAAAATAGCGCGCTGGGCGTCAAGCCGATATCGAAGGGGGGCTCGGAGCGACTGATTCGCGCCGCTCTCGTCTACGCCCTCAAACACCAGCGTGAGTCGGTCACGTTGGTACACAAGGGCAACATCCAGAAGTTCACCGAAGGCGCGTTCATGAAGTGGGGCTATCAGTTGGTGAAGGACGAGTTCGACGACGTCGCGGTCAGCTGGGAAGACTGCAACGGCAAGCCCGGATCGAAGCTTCTGGTGAAGGACGTCATCGCCGACATCGTCTTCCAGCAGTCGCTACTTCGCCCCTCGGAGTTTGACGTCATCGCGACGATGAACCTCAATGGCGACTACCTCTCGGACGCCCTCGCGGCCCAGGTCGGGGGTATCGGCATCGCCCCGGGAGCGAACATCAATTACATGACCGGTCACGGGATCTTCGAGGCGACGCACGGCACGGCACCCAAGTACGCCGGCATGGACAAGGTCAATCCCGGTTCGGTGCTGCTCTCGGGCGTGTTGATGTTCGAGCACCTGGGCTGGACTGAGGCCGCCAACGACATCGTTCGCGCGATGGAGGCGACGATCTCGGAGAAGATCGTCACGTACGACTTCGCGCGTCTGATGGACGGTGCGACTGAAGTGAAGTGCTCGGAGTTCGGCGCCGCCATCGTCGACCGTCTCTAACGAAAACTGGAGGAACCATGACTACACCCGTCCACGTGACCGTCACCGGCGCCGCCGGCCAGATCGGATACTCGCTGCTCTTTCGCATTGCGTCGGGCCAGCTGCTCGGACCCGACACCCCGATCGTGCTGCGACTGCTGGAGATCGAGCCGGCGATGAAGTCACTCGAAGGTGTCGTGATGGAACTCGACGACTGCGCCTTCCCGTTGCTCGCCGGTATCGAGGCGACGAGCGATCTCGCTCACGCCTTCACCAACACGAACTGGGCGTTGCTGGTCGGTTCGATCCCGC
>CALGFJ010000161.1 GCA_937881055.1 uncultured Acidimicrobiaceae bacterium
GCGAACTTCGGTGACTTCGCTGCAGTGCCCGAACTGGGCGATGCGGACAGTTACGCCACGAGGCTTCGCAACTACGCCGGCTCCGGTCTCGATCAATTGCGCTGGGTGAGTGATCGACTGCGGCGTGATCCTTCTAGTCGCTCGACGACGATCACCACCTTCCAGCCGCTGAGCGATACGGCGTACATACCGTGCGTCAGTTTGTTGGACTTCTACCTACACGATGACGCGCTTCAACTCGTCGTCTACGCCCACAGCATCGACTTCGGCACGAAGGGATACGCGAATCTCCTCGAGCTCGCAGCGATTCAGCGCCAGGTCGCGGTTGAAATTGATCGGACCGTCGGATCGCTCACGATGATCGTTAAGTCGGCTCACGTCTATGACAGCGACGCCGCGTACATGACGTCGGTTCTTGACGCAGTGTCCGATTGAATCGGCCCGCGCTCGTTGACTCTTGTCGTGACGTGAAGAACCTAGGTGGCCTCGCGCGCTGCCTTCAATGCTGTTGACCACCAGATCAATTCGGTCGTCATCATCTCGAGTCGCTCGTCCAGGGATTCGAAGAGATCGGGTGTGAACTCCTCGGCGGTCATCGCGGGGCGCATAACGTCCGGGAAGATGTGCACCGCTCGCCGCAAGGGCGCCATCTCGAATTCGACCGCCACCAATCGGAGCTGTTCGATCGCCCGGGCGCCACCCGCGTTGCCGTAGCCCACGAATGTGATCGGCTTCTTGTTGAACTCGGGGAAGACGTAGTCCAAGGCGTTCTTGAGCGACGCGGGATAACCGTGGTTGTATTCACTCGTCACCGCGATATACCCGTCGGCTTCGTCAAATCGACGACCCAATTGGGCCACGGCCTCGTTGGGGTAGTCCCGCAAGGTCCTCGCCGGCGCCATCGGGCTGTCAAACAGTGGCAGTGCGTGGTCGCGCAAGTCCAGGACGTCGAGATCGAAGTCCTCGCGCCCCGCCAGGCGGTCGACGAGCCATGCGACCGGCTTGTCGGCGAATCGGCCCGGACGAGTCGAGCCAATGATGATCTGGAGGCGAAGCGACACCGTCTAGATCCCGGGGAAGACGCGGCGAAGTTCGTCGAGGTACGTCGGCTCAATGCCCTTCGGTGTGTGCTCCTCGTCCAAACGGCCGTACGCGAGACGCAGAAATGCCTCGGCCGGGAGTTCCAATTCGAAGACTTCGACGTCCTCGACCTCATTCAGTGTCACACCGTCCCCGCTCTGGCCGAGGGCGAACTCTCGATGGGGATCGGTCGTTCGAACGTGCAACGTGTGTTCGTTCCCCGAAGGTTTCGCGCCGAAGCGCATGATGAATTGGAGGTTGTCGATCAAGAACGGTACGGCCTCGGCCTGCAGTGTGGCCTGGGGATCGAAGGCCACTTCGATGTCCCACGTGTGCATGACGTGTTCACCGAGTCGCAGTCTGACGGCGCTCTCGAAGTCCAAGCTCATCGGACCGAGGTTCAAGGTGTAGCTTTCGCGCTCTTCCGGCGTCATCTCGAGCAAACGAGCAATAAAGGCATTGTCGGCGTCCAGTGAGTCGGTGACCTGGGCGTGGGGCGTCTTGGCGTTCCACACGTCCCACACCGACTGGTTGAACTGCGGCGGTGTCTCACGAGCGTTGAGGGAGTCGTCGACGCCACGCTTGGAGATGATCGCCGCGGAGCCGATGTGGCTCATGACGTCGGCGACCGTCCATTCGGTGGGATACGCCGACGCGACGTATTGACTCTCGCTCAATCCTTCGACGAGTGAACGCAAGTGGTCGACGGAACTTTCCAAGGCGTCGAGGGAGTTCGACATGGGACTCTGCTTTCGTGAGATCGGGCGGACCCGGGCGATTTATTCTTCCACCACGACTGTACGGTCGAGATCGGCGACGTCGTTCACGCCGGTCAGACCGAGGGTGACCATCATCTCGGACTGGAAGATCCGAAGGACGTGGTCGACGCCCTCTTCGCCACGCGCCGCCACGGCGTACGCCCAGGGCCGACCGATCAGACAGGCCCGTGCGCCCATCGACATCGCCTTCACGACGTCGAGACCGCTACGAATTCCTCCGTCCATCAACACTTCACAGCTCGAGCCGATGGCGTCGGCGATTCCGGGCAACGATCGAATGCTCGACGGTACGTCGTCGAGTTGGCGGCCGCCGTGGTTGGAGACGATCACGGCGTCGACCCCGCGCTCGAGCGCCTCTCGGGCGTCGTCGACGTCGAGAATGCCCTTCAACGCAATCTTTCCCCGCCAGTGCTCTCGCAACCACGCGAGGTCGTTCCAGGTGACACTCGGATCGAATTGGCTGGCCACCCAGCCTTGAAAGTCACCCGGAACCGTCGCGTCCGGGAGGGCCTTCTCGAGGTTGCCGAACGTGAGGGGTCGACCTCCGAGGGCGACGTCACGCACCCAGGTCGTGTGGGTGAAGAGGTCGGCGCCTCGCCGCAGCCGTTTCGTGCGAGAAATTCGTCCGCTGATGCCGTTGCGCACGTCGCGGTAACGCTGACCGACGACGGGAAGGTCAACCGTCAAGATCAACGTCGAGCATCCGACGGCCTGCGCCCGCACCATGAGATCCTCGGCGTAACTGCGGTCTTTCATCACGTAGAGCTGGAACCAGAGTGGGCGCTTGATCGCGGCGGCGACCTCTTCGACGCCGCAGATCGAGAGCGTCGACTCACAAAAGGGGATTCCGGCCCGCTCGGCCGCTTTCGCGGCCTGGACTTCGGCTCGTCGAGCGAACATCCCGCCGAAGCCCACTGGGGCGAGAATGAGGGGCAGCGCGATCTCTTCGCCCAGAACCGTCGTGGCGAGCGATCGAGTCGATACGTCGCGAAGGATTCGTTGGCGAAATTGGATTCGTCGTAGGTCGTCACGATTCGCCGCCAGCGTCGATTCGCCGAAGGCCCCGCCGTCGATGTAGTCGAAAATCTGTCGAGGAAGCCTCCGACGAGC
>CALGFJ010000162.1 GCA_937881055.1 uncultured Acidimicrobiaceae bacterium
TTGGCCGTTTTCGCCGAACGATGGAGTACTTCATTCTCACCTGCGGACAACGCGATTCATCTCAGTGGCATTCGCTGGGCAACTCCCGAGACGAAGGAGACGAATGCGACTGGCCAACCGTGACGGACGAGCGACGATTGAACGGCCTGGCACCGTCCGCAACGTCGCCGTGGCTCCTTAAGATTCCTCCGTGGTGGCGTGTTCGCAGTTCCGTTTTGATCAGGTAGCACCTTGAGTCGTTTTAGAAGGCTCCACACGCTAATGCGGTGAGAGTCCACAACCTCAATTCAACGCGTCAACCAATGGGTGCGACGTCGGACCACATGTCGGGCCACAGAGTTGAACCTACATGGTTTAGCTCAAGCAACAGTACATGTCACCCTTGTCACGTCGTGTCGCTAATTTGCTAGTCAATGAATGGGCAGACATCGGCGACACGCTCTCGCATGTCCCCGAACGGAGCATAAGGACGCTGCTCCATATTGCTGTCCACGACCAGAAACCGGAGACTTCGTAAACCGGGCAGCAGCGCGAAGGAATATCCCACCGTCACCAGACTCCAACCGAAAGCGCTAACCCACATGTTGCCCCAAATCTCTCGGAATCTCGCCTGATGAGGACGCTAGGTGCGAAGGGTGTAATTGGATATGGTAGTCAGCGTTGATATTCCTCAACGCTGAAAGTTTTCAGCGCTTCGGACCGCTTTCCCATCTACAATTCCGCTATGCACCAGCGAAGGGGCTGGGTTGCTCTCGGTCTCTGTGCGGGGGTGATCGTAGTTGCCGCGATCGATCCCCACACGTTCATCAATCATCAAGCCCCGGTTGCTGACTCTGTTCTTGATACCTCAGTGGCGCTCATCGGGACACTGGTCGCCCTGCTCGCGGCCGGACGATACCGCCGCTCGGGCCACGCGGCTGACCTGCTGATCCTCTGTGCAGTGATCCTCCTCGCCTGGGTTCACACCTTGTTTGACGTGGTTCCGGGCTTACTTGCTCACCACTTGATCAACGCGTGGCTGAGTCAACAAATTGAAGTGTGGGGAACGGGCGTTACAAGAGTGCTGGCTGGCTGGTACCTGGTCTGGGCGAGCATCTGTGGCGCAGAGGAGCATCGACCGCCAAAAGCTTGGCATCGTGTTTTGTACGAATTGATGGTTCCCGCCGCCGTCGCCGTAGGGGCAATTGTCATACTTGTTCCTCTCGTTCCAATCGCACGTACCGGACTGCTCGGCGGGGTCCTCTGGCCGCGGTCGACATCCTCCATCGTTCAACTACTCGGTGCACCGCTGTTCGTAATCGCGGCATGGCGACTCTCGAATCAGTCGGAAGCCCGATCAGACGAGTTCAAGGGCTGGCTCGCCACGGGGTGCATCTTCGTCGGATTCTCGATGCTGTGCTCCGCCATTCTGCCAGCTCACGGTGTGTACTGGGTGCGGCCCGGCGACCTGCTTCGGGAGGCGGGCGTAGGAGCCTGGGCTTGGGGCGCCGTTGCCGAGATACGTCTCTATTGGTCCACGATCGCTGCGTCGGCGCGCCGAGAAGCCTTGAGGACAGCGGCGTTTGACCTGCACGATGGTCTGGCCCAGGAGTTGGCCCTGCTCACCAGCTTGATGTACGTGTCGGCGGATGAAAAGGTTGAGTCCCAATGGCACGAGCACTTGCAATCAACCGCCGAGAGAGCTTTGGCGGAGGCTCGCCGAATCATCGTCGCCTTGGCCGGCGAGCAAGGGCCGCGCGTTGAAGCGGACCTGAAGCGGACCCCAGATGCGGTCACGGTTGCAGGCGTCGAGTTCCGCGTCGAGGTCGATCTGACTTCGGTATCGGTGATGAGCGACCCGACCCACCGAGAGTCAATCGTGAGGATAGTCAGGGAGGCCGTCACCAACGCCATTCGCCATGGGCAAGCCGGGCACGTCAGCATTTACGTTTCAAGAGAGGAGAGTGGCACGTCGCTGCGGATCTCGGACGACGGCAGCGGTTTCGACCCTTCAGCCGTGGCCGACTCGGGGCGGTTCGGACTTATCAGCATGCGCGAGGTCGCCAACCAGGCCGGGGCGTCCTTGAAGGTCTATTCGGAGCCGGGTCAGGGGACAACCGTCGAAGTTTTGTGGCCGTGACGACCGAGCCAAGCGTTCTCATCGCGGATGACCATGCTCCGACTAGGGCAATGGTTCGCCGTGTAGTTGAAGACGATGGGTTTCGCGTTTACGCCGAAGTTGGTGATGCTGAGGAGGCGATCCGGGTGGCGCGCGAAACCGCGCCAGACGTTGCAATCCTTGATGTCCGAATGCCTGGCAACGGTCTACGCGCATGCGAAGTCATTCGATCCGAACGTCCCGAGATCTGCATCATGATGCTCACCATCTCAGAGAATGCCGCCGACGTTCTCGCGGCTCTTTCGGCGGGAGCGTCGGCGTATTGGCTCAAAGGAGAGGATCCGGTGCTAATTCCCCGGATCGTCCGCCGAGTACTCCGCGGCGAATTGATCATCGCTGGCTCTCTTTTGAAGGTTGTCGTCATGACGTGGGGAGTCCGAGACCTGCGGCAGCGCCTGCGTGATTATCTTCCCCGAGGAGTAAGCCTCAGTCCGAAAGAGTACGAAGTGATCGAACTCATGAGTGAAGGTTTGACAACTGCCGAAATTGGCAGGCGACTATTCGTCGCAGACGTCACAGTGCGAACCCACATCGCCAACATTGTCCATAAGTTGGGTGCCGTAGACCGCGAGGATGTAAGGCGGATGATTAGCAAATTGTCGGAGACCAAGGACCTTGACGCGAAACGTTAGACATCTTGTGGCGTAAGAGCATGCGCACGCCCTCGAAAACCGCGCCGGTGAAACTACGTCAAGATGCGCTCGGTGCTGACCACTTCACTCCGATTGTTCCGGAACAGTCATCCCCATAATTACTAGGCGCGGGTCATCCTTGTGGTGCATCTCGTGGTTGTGCGTATGGCGCCATCCAACCGCCAACGGCCCAAAGATTACTGCTAAGGCGAGAATCGCCAGGGAAAATTGCGATAGATAAACGCCAACCATTGCGGCTCCAATCACGTACTGGGAAAGTGTCCATCAGTACTGATTGAAATCGTAAGTGCGAACGCAATCCGTGAGTAAGAATGGAACGCCATTTTCCGTTGAGATTTCGTTGATTGATCATTAGGTGTTACAAGAGGTACGGGAGTAGATCATTCTCAGTCCGTAGTGAGTTCGGCAGCAAGGTGAGATAAATGGTTGTTGAGTCGCCCGAAGATGCACAAGGGGTGACACTGCTTTGAGCTTCAGGTGCGAACGCCGCGCCGCCGGGGCGAACCTGTTACGTCCCAACGAAAGCACAGAGGAATTCTCAAGGAAGGTGACGACCTCTTCAAGGAAAAGCGGAGCCGCGCTTTCACATATTTGGTGCTCACTGGTTCGAAACGGCGTGCGAGACTGTTTGAGAACGGAACTGCGAACACTTTTGTGAATGAATGCGAACACGCCGTGGTCGGGCTGGGGAGATTCGAACTCCCGATCTCTCGGCCCCCAGCCGAGCGCTCTAGACCAAACTAAGCCACAGCCCGTGAACGAACAATCGTAGTCGCTGCGTCTTCGCTAACCCGTTGGCGCGTGCGCGCCGTGGGCCTGATCGGGATGTGTCAGCCACGCTCGCGCTTCACACAAGAAGGCGATCGTCTCGCCGGTCGCTTTGGCGCGCAACGCATCGAGGATTCGTTGATCAAGCGCCTGAATCAGTTCGTCAACTGCCATCTCGGTCCACCTTCTCTTATCCGCCGGCTACCGCGGTCACTATTTCAATCGCGTTGCCGTCTTCGATTCTCTTTTCGGTCCACTCGGATCTGCGGACTACTTCGCCGTCGATAGCGACGGCCACGCCTCTCGATTCGATAGAGAGCCGCTGCAACAACTCTTCGACCGATTCGGCGGCGAATTCCTGGGGCTCGCCATTGACCCTGATCACGTAACGCTCTCCGCGAATCGAAGAGCTTCGCCAGCGGCGATCGGTGCAAGGGTCACACCGTGGCGAAAGTGACCCGACGACCACGCCCAGCGACCCCCGCTTAACACCTCGAAGAACGGCCGCAAATCGTGGCTGGCTGGTCGATTCCCTTCGCGGGTCTCTACGATCACCGCGGTCTCCAACGCCGGCACGACATCGAGTGCGTCGCGTAGTAGTCGCTGGACTTCGCCCACCTGCGCTCCGGCGTCGCGGCGTTCCTCTGATGATGCGCCCAAGACGTTATAACCGCCAGGGCGACTCACCATGTACAAGGTGTTGCCCTTCACGTACGAGCGAATCATGGGCTGCTCGCTGCGATCGATGCCCTTCACGCGAACGGTGATGCCGTGAACGGGTCGAATGACGTGGGCGCCCGACGTCGTGGCGCCCGAAGGGGGCGCGGCCGCGCCAGTCGCAATCACGCCAATGTCACCGACGAACGACCCCGAGTCGGTGATTGCTTCGACGCGGCTGTCGTCGCTGCTCACACTCGCCACCATCTCGTTGACGATCGTCACGCCCAATTGCGCGTTCGCCTCATTCACGAGGGCCACGACCGCGTCGGGGTCGAGCCACGCGTCACCTCCGACCAAGAGTCCGTCGGCAATCCTTGGAGACACCCCCTCGAACATCTCGGGCCGCTCGTCACGCTCGACACGCCGCGGAATGACGCCGAACGCCGCGGCCACGTGGGCGAACTGGTCGACCAGTCGTCGGTCACTGCCGTCCCAGCCGAGTACGAGGGTGCCGGTCTCGACGATGCACAGCTCCTTGTGGGTCACCTCACGCAGAGCACTCGCGAACGTCCGCCACGCTTGGAGGGCACCCTTTTGCAACTCGTAGTTGGTCTCTTCGCCCGGGTGGATCTCGGCGATCGGCGCGATCATTCCGGCGGCCGCCCACGTGGCGCCGCGACCGGGGGAGGGATCAAAGAGCGTGACCTGCCATCCTTGGCGGGCCAATTGGAATGCGCTGGTGAGCCCGATGACACCACCACCGACAACGAGTGCGCGCTTGGCCGACTTCACGTGAACAGCGTAGGTCGAAGGACGAGGAACCTTTTCGTTATGATTGTGGTGGGTCAGCGTTGCCCCGCAAGGAAACGCTATGACAAAGACTCTCTACGACCCCTCTTTCGAGCACGACGCCTGCGGTGTGGGGATGGTCGCGGACTTGAGCGCTACGCCCACGAACGCGACGATTCGCGACGCGCTCACCATCTTGGAGAACCTCGAGCACCGGGGTGCGTCGGGATCGGACGTGGACTCGGGTGACGGCGCCGGTGTCCTCATACAGATGCCCGACGCGTTCATTCGCTCGGAGTTTGGCGTCGTCGTGCCCCCGGCCGGCGAGTACGGCATCGCGCACTGGATGGTGCCCAAGAGTTCTGACGTCGACGAGATTCGAAGAGCCATCGACGTGGTACTCAAACGCGTCGGCTTGGTGTCCCTCGGATGGCGCGACGTGCCCGTCGACTCGTCGCTGCTCGGCGCGACGTCCTTGGCGTCCGAACCGCACTTCGTCCAACAACTCATCGCCCGGGGGTCTTCGGACCCGGCGCCCGACTTGGAACGCGCACTGTACTGCGCCCGAAAAGTGCTCGAACACGAGCTGGACATCTACGCCGCGTCCTGTTCGCCACACGTGCTCATCTACAAGGGGATGCTGACGTCGCCCCAGTTGCGTCAGTACTTCACCGATCTGCGCGACGATCGACTCACGTCGGCCATCGCGGTCGTGCACAGTCGGTTCTCGACGAACGTGCTTCCGCGCTGGGACCTCGCCCAGCCGTTTCGCTATATCGCCCACAACGGTGAGATCAATACGGTCCGGGGCAATCGCAATTGGATGACGGCGCGCGAGACCTCACTCCACAGCGATGTGCTGCCGCTGCCCATCGCCGAACTGACACCCCTCATCACCAGCGGTCTCAGCGACTCGGCGAGCTTCGATGAGGTCGTGGAGCTCTTGGTGCAGTCCGGACGTTCACTGCCGCACGCGGTACTGATGATGATTCCCGAAGCGTGGGAGCGTTCGACGTTCATGAGTGAGTCGCGCCGCGATTTCTACCGCTACCACGCCGGCCTGATGGAGCCGTGGGACGGACCGGCCTCCGTGACCTTCTGCGACGGCAAGATCGTCGGCGCGGTCCTCGACCGCAACGGCCTGCGCCCGGCGCGTTACTGGGTCACCAAGGACCAGCGCGTCATCTTCGCGAGCGAAGTCGGTGTCTTACCGGTCGACCCCTCCAACATCGAGCGCAAGGGTCGACTGCAGCCGGGTCGCGTGTTCCTAGTCGACATCGACCAGGGTCGGATCATCGACGACGAAGAGTTGAAGAGTTCCTTGGCCCTGCGGGCCCCCTACGGGGAGTGGCTGCGCGATCAGCAGCGCTCCCTGGACGAGATTGACGCGCCCACCATGCTCACGCCCAACCACGCGTCGATCGTCCGACAGCAGAAGAACTTCGGCTACAGCGAAGAAGACCTTCGCCTCATCGTTCGTCACATGGCCCAGGTGAGCGAGGAACCCATCGGATCCATGGGTTCGGACTCGACCGTGCCAACGCTCTCGAAACTCCCGCGACCGCTCTTCGACTTCTTCACGCAACTCTTCGCCCAGGTCACCAATCCGCCCTTGGACGCCATCCGTGAGGAACTCGTGACCTCGACGCGCGTCACGATCGGTGGTGAGGACAACCTGCTCACCGAGAGCGCGAATCACTGCCACCAGATCGTCTTGCCCTCGCCGATATTGAGCATCGACGAACTCGCCAAGATTCGCTACATCGAAGAGTTCGAACGCATGGCGGGATTCACGGCCGTGGTCATCGACGGGCTCTTCGAGGCCCACGGTGCCGGGTCGGGGGCGGCACGACTCTCGGCCGCCATCGACGCGCTGTGCGATGACGTCGTCGCGCACGTGCGCGGCGGCACCAACATAATCATCCTCTCGGATCGCAACACGACGACGGAACTCGCGGCCATTCCGAGTCTTCTGTTGGCGTCGGCCGTTCATCACCGACTCGTCGACGAACACCTGCGAACGAGCGCCGCGTTGATCATGGAATCCGGCGACGTTCGTGAAGTCCACCACGTCGCACTGCTGCTGGGATTCGGCGCGTCGGCGGTGTGCCCGTATCTCGCCTACGAATCGATCGACGCTCTCATCGACTCGGGGGAGATCACGGACCTAAATCCCTTCGAAGCTCGGTACCAGTACGGCAAGGCCCTCAACAAGGGTGTCGTGAAGACGATGTCGAAGATGGGCGTGAGCACCGTCGCGAGCTACGTCGGTTCGCAGCTGTTCGAAGCGGTGGGCATCTCGGAGACGGTGTTGGCCCGGTACTTTCCCGGTTTTACGTCACGACTCGGCGGCATCACCCTCGAGCACATCGCGGGGAGCGTCCTCGCGCTGCACGCGAGCGCCTACGAACCGGCGAACGGCGAACGAGTTGAACTGCGCAACAACGGCGAGTACCAGTGGCGTCGGGATGGGGAGATCCACCTCTTCAATCCCCGCACCGTGCAGAAGCTGCAGCACGCCACGCGCGCGAAGCGCTTTGACATCTTCAAGGAGTACACGTCCCTCGTGGATGACCAGTCGAGCGCCCTCGTGACCCTGCGAGGTCTCATGAACTTGGTTCCCGGAACGACGCCGCTCCCGATCGACGAGGTCGAGAGCACGGCATCGATCATCAAGCGCTTCAGCACCGGAGCCATGTCCTACGGCTCGATCTCCGAAGAAGCGCACAGCACGCTGGCGATTGCGATGAATCGACTCGGCGCGAAGTCCAATACCGGTGAGGGGGGCGAGGACGCCGACCGATTCGACACGTCGGATCCGCGCCACAACCGTCGCTCCGCGATCAAGCAAGTCGCCTCCGGGCGCTTTGGCGTCACGAGTCGCTTCCTCGTCAACGCCGATGACATCCAGATCAAGATGGCTCAAGGCGCGAAGCCGGGCGAAGGCGGACAACTGCCCGGCACGAAGGTCTATCCCTGGATCGCCAAGACCCGTCACTCGACGCCGGGCGTTGGCCTCATATCACCACCGCCCCATCACGACATCTATTCGATCGAGGATCTCGCACAACTGATATACGACCTGAAGAACGCGAACGACCAAGCACGTATTCACGTGAAGCTCGTCAGCGAACAAGGGGTCGGGACGATCGCCGCCGGCGTCGCCAAGGCCCACGCCGACGTGATCCTCATCTCGGGCCACGACGGCGGCACCGGCGCCGCGCCCCTCACCTCGCTGAAACACGCGGGCACCCCGTGGGAACTCGGTCTGGCCGAGACGCATCAGACCCTGGCCGCCAATGGTCTGCGCAGTCGCGTCGTTCTCCAAGTCGACGGACAGTTGAAGACCGGTCGCGACGTCATCATCGCCGCTCTTCTCGGCGCCGAGGAGTTCGGCTTCGCGACGGCCCCGTTGGTGGTCTCGGGTTGCGTGATGATGCGCGTCTGTCATCTCGACACGTGCCCCGTGGGAATCGCCACGCAGAATCCCCGTCTTCGCGAACGATTCACGGGACAGCCGGAGTTCGTCGAGAACTTCTTCGAGTTCATTGCGCAAGAGGTGCGTGAATATCTCGCCCTGCTCGGTGCGCGCACGCTCGAAGAGGTCATCGGCGACGCGACCAAGTTGTCGGTCGCTTCGGTCGACGACGAGAGCAGCGACCTCGATCTCTCCGCGCTGTTGGTGACCGTCGCACCTGATCAAAGGCACCAGAGCGTCAAGCAGGAGCACGGTCTCGACGGAGCGCTGGACTGGACGTTCCTGCACGACGCGGTGAGCGCCGCGACGCGAACAGCGCCGTACCGATTCTCCACCGCCGTCCGCAACGTCAATCGAGCGGTCGGCACGTTGACGGGCAGCGCCATCACCCGGGCGCTCGGTGCTCGAGAGTTGCCCGACGACCTCATCGAGATCGACCTCGTCGGCTCGTCCGGTCAGAGTCTGGGGGCCTTCGTCCCTCGTGGCATGACCCTTCGATTGATCGGCGACGCGAATGACTACGCCGGCAAGGGTCTCTCGGGCGGACGAATCATCATCCGGCCCGCCGCCGACGCGACGTTCGCCAGCGACGAGAACATCATCGCCGGCAACGTCATTGGCTACGGGGCGACGAGCGGCGAGATCTTCATCAGCGGAGTGGTCGGGGAGCGTTGTGGTGTTCGAAACTCCGGAGCGACGATCATCGTCGAGGGCACCGGCGATCACGCGTGCGAGTACATGACGGGTGGGGTGGTCGTGATACTCGGAGCGGTCGGGCGAAACCTCGCGGCCGGGATGTCGGGTGGCACCCTCTTTCTCTACGATCCTCTCCAGAGTGTTTATGACCACCTCAGCGCGGGCGTCTACGAGATCGATCCGCTGGAATACGAAGATGACGAACGAGTGCGTGAACTCCTGACCCGCTTCGAAGACGAGACCGGTTCTCGTCGCGCTCGTGCGATCGTGGACGGCTGGCGAAGCGAGCGCATGAACTTCGTTCGAATCGAGACCTCGGAGTATCAGCGAGTTCGAGACGAGTTGCGCAATGGGTAAGACGACGGGATTCCTCGAGTACCCCCGACGGGGCCCGAGCCCGCGGCCCGTGGAGGTTCGACTGCGCGATTGGCGGGAGGTGTACGAGCCCCAGAGCGACGACGACGTGTCGACCCAAGGCGCTCGCTGCATGGACTGCGGTATCCCGTTTTGCATGCAGGGCTGTCCCCTGGGCAATCGGATTCCGACGTTCAACGACCACGTCTACCGATCGCACTGGGAGCAGGCCGCGGATCAGCTCTTCGACACGAACAACTTTCCCGAGTTCACGGGGCGACTATGTCCGGCGCCGTGTGAGTCGGCCTGCGTCTTGGGCATCTCGGACGGCCCCGTCACGATTGAGCGAATCGAATACGAAGTGGCCGAGCACGCCTTCGCCCACGGCTTCGACGTGGCGCGGGTCACCGACGAACGCATCGGAACGCGCGTCGCCGTCGTTGGCTCGGGACCGGCCGGTCTCGCGGCCGCGGCGCAGTTGGCGAGCGTCGGTCACGACGTCCACGTCTTCGAACGTAGCGACGCCATCGGTGGGCTGTTGCGCTACGGCATTCCGGAATTCAAACTGGAGAAGAAGATCCTCGATCGGCGCCTCGCCGTCATGGAGGCGTCGGGCGTCACGTTTCACACGAACGTCTCCGTCGGCGGCGCCGACGTGACGCTCGGTGACCTGCAAAGAGACTTCGACGCGGTGCTCCTCGCCCTGGGCTCGACGAGGCCGCGACTCATTCCGGTGCCCGGCGCGGATTTAGCGGGCGTGTACCCGGCGATGACGTATCTCGAGGCCGCGAATCGTGCGGTACGTGACGCGGTGCCGACGGTGATCGACGCGAAGGATCGCGACGTCGTCATCCTGGGCGGCGGTGACACCGGTGCCGACTGTTTGGGCACCGTGCATCGACAGGGCGCCCGATCCGTTCACCAGATAGAGATTCTGGATCGGCCGCCCGACGAACGGCCCGATGATCAACCCTGGCCGACGATGGCGCGAATCTATAAGTCCTCGCCCGCTCACGATGAGGGCGGGGAACGACGGTTCTCCACCGAGACCCTCGAATTCCTCGGCGACGGACGCGTCGAGCGAATCGTCGTGCGAGACGACACCACGAATGAAAGCCTGGTCATGGGGGCCGACCTCGTCCTGATCGCGGCTGGCTTCGTCGGACCCGAACTGGAAGGACTCGGGCTGAACGACGAGCCCTTCGTGACGTCGAGGGCCACGCTCTCGGTGGGATCGGATTGGCGGATGGACGCGTTGTCGGGACCGGTTCCGGTCTTCGCCTGCGGTGACGGCGTTCGAGGACAGAGTCTGATCGTGTGGGCCATCGCCGAAGGTCGCAGCGCGGCGGCCGCGATCGACGCTCATCTGTCGGGCGATCCCAGTCTCTTGCCCGCCCCGGTCGCGCCCTACAGCCTTTCCTGGTAGGGATGTCGTTGGGTGGTCGAGAGTTTGTAGCATCGTCGCAACGGGACTAGAGGGGGAAACAGTGCAAAGCACGATGCAGGACGCGCCGCTGCTCATCAGCGGCATCATTCGTCACGGCGAGTACGTGTACTCCGAAAAGAAGGTGTTCACGGTCACACCCGATGGTGTCGAGGAGGCGACGTTCTTCCAGGTCGCCAAGCGCGCGGAGCAATTGGCCGCCGCGCTCACGAAGCTCGGTGTTCAGAGCGGCGACCGAGTGGGCAGCTTCATGTGGAACAACCAGGCGCACATGGAGGCCTACATCGCCGTTCCGTGCATGGGCGCCGTGTTACACACGCTGAACATCCGGCTCTTTCCCGAGCAGCTGGCCTTCATCATCAATCACGCCGGGGACTCGGTGATCATCGTCGACGCGTCGTTGGCGCCCGTGTTCGCCAAGGTTCGCGACCAGATCCCCTCGGTCAAGCACATAATCCTCCACGGCAAAGATGAGAGCGGCCTGCTGGGTGAGACGATCGATTATGAGACGTTTCTCACGTCCGAACCGGCCGGTTTCGAGTGGCCAATCTTGGACGAGCGGTCGGCGGCCATCATGTGTTACACGTCCGGCACGACCGGTAATCCCAAGGGCGTCGTCTACTCACATCGATCCACGTGGCTGCACTCAATGGCCTCGACGACGACGAACTCGATTGGACTGAGCGAACGCGATCGCTGCTTGTTGATCGTGCCGATGTTCCACGTCAACGCCTGGGGAGCGGCCTACACCGCATTTTTTGCCGGCACCGAATTGATCATGCCCCAGATGTACTTGCAGGGTGAAGCGATCGTCAAGATGATCAAGGAGTTGCGACCGACCATTTCGCTCGGTGTGCCAACCATCTGGAACGACGTCCTTCGCGTGACGCAGAACGCGCCCGACGCCGACCTCTCGAGCCTTCGCGGCATCGTCGCCGGGGGCGCGGCGGTACCGCGCGTAATGATCGAAGCGTTCCGCGATCGATTCGGCATCGACGTGATCCAGGGTTGGGGCATGACCGAGACGAGTCCCTTGGCGGCCGTATCGATCCCGCCGTCGGGTACGCCCGACGACCTGGCCATTGACTACCGCGTGAAGGCGGGACGCGTGGTCGCGGGTGTCGAAGTGCGCATCACCGACGAGGACGGGACGGTGCTGGCGCGCGATGGGAAGACCGTGGGCGAATTCGAGATTCGCGGGCCCTGGGTCACCGCTTCGTACTATGGCGTGGACGACCCCGAACGGTTCCACGACGGTTGGCTGCGCACCGGTGACATCGGCTCGATGGACGCCGAGGGCTTCATGACGATCAGCGACCGCTCCAAGGACGTGATCAAGTCGGGCGGGGAGTGGATCAGTTCGGTCGACCTCGAAGGAACGATAATGGCGCACCCCGCGATCTTCGAAGCCGCGGTCATCGCGGTGCCGGACGAACGCTGGGACGAGCGACCGTTGTGCTGCGTGGTGTTACGCCCCGACGCCTCGGCGAGCGCCGAAGAACTTCGTGAGTTCCTCTCCTCGCGGGTCGCCAAGTGGTGGCTCCCCGAACGCTGGGCCTTCATCGAGTCAGTGCCCAAGACCAGCGTCGGGAAATTCGACAAGAAGGTACTGCGCGCGAAGTACGCCGAAGACGATCTGCCCTACGAGACCCTCGACTAGTGGAGTCCTTCGACACGCTGGCCGATGAAGTGGGGGCCCTGGAGAGCCGGGTGTCCGACGCGATCTTCGATGCCCTACGCGCACAACTCCGCTCCGAAGGTGGCGACGAGGCGAAAGAGCTCGAGCGACGCCTCGCCAAGGTGCGACGGAGCCTCCAGAAGGCCGAGACGCTACTGCGCGGGGCCAGCGACGACTAGCGCCACTCGTTGATCCGATTGATGAGCAACCGAAGGTTCACGTAGTTTCGGCCGTCGAAGGCGAACGAGATCGTCGTGTCATCTTCGATTTGAAAGCCCACACCCAAGGCGAAACGCGGCACGACGCTGGCGAGTTCGGCCAGTTGATCGTCGCTCGGTCGACGACGGACGGTGATGAGACCGCGCTCTGCGCGCACGACGAAGCTCACGTAGTTCGAGAAGAAGTGATCGATCTCGGCGACGGCCTCGTCGATCGACGTGCAGATCCGAACCAGACACATGTCGTGCTCGTCGATGTAGTTATCGGCAATGACGGCGTTGTCGACGAAGTTCATCCACTGACGCCAGAAGTTCCCGTGGGCCGTATCGAGCAGCACCACCGGCGCCGGTGAGGTCTTGCCGGTGTGCAGCAACGTGAGGACTTCAAAGGTCTCGTCCATCGTCCCGAGACCACCGGGAAAAATGGCGAAGGCGTTCGAGGGTCGCGTCATCGCGACTTTTCGAGTGAAGAAATACTGCATCGCCACCAGCATGGTTTCGGCGTCGATGTAGGGATTGGAGAACTGTTCGAAGGGCAGTTCGATGTTCACGCCGAGCGTATGGTCGCGACCGGCACCACGGGCCGATGCCTCCATGATTCCCGGTCCGGCTCCCGAGATGACCATCCATCCTCGATCGGCCATGGCGGTGCCCAGTTGTCGGGCCATCTCGTAGAGGGGGTCGTGCTCGTCGGTGCGCGCCGATCCGAAGATGGCGAGCTTGGGCACGTCGCGCCACTGCGAGAACAGCGTCGACGCCTCGGTCAGCTCGTTCAACGCTTGCACGGCGACTCGCAAATCGCCGAGGTCGTGGTCGACCATCGCCAGATTCACGAACTGAATGAGTAGCGCGCGAAGGACGTCGATGCGTTCATCACTCAGCGGGGAGTCGCGGCGTAACGCTTCGAGGAACCCTTCGATCAACGCGTCCACGACTACAACGTCTGATAGAGGGTGCTGCGCTGAACCAGGGGCCGTCCGAGCGGCTCGACGAGGGCTCGCAGCGTATCGACGTCCATCTCTTGACCGTGGCTCGCTCCGGCGGCACGCGAGATGTTCTCGTCCATCAAGGTTCCGCCAACGTCGTTCGCGCCGGCGTCGAGGATGCGCCGCGAACCGTCCACGCCCATCTTCACCCAGCTGACTTGAATGTTGTCGATCAGCGTGGCGTAGTGCAGTCGAGCGACCGAGTGCATCAAGACCGCCTCTCGGAACGTCGGACCTCGTCGAGCCCGACCCTGCAAGAAGATTGGTGTCGCCATGTGCACGAACGGGAGCGGCACGAATTCGGTGAAGCCGCCGGTCTCTTGTTGCAGCGCTCGCGTGCGGAGCAGGTGGGTCGCCCAGCTGTCGACGCCTTCGACGGCGCCGAACATGATCGTGATGTTCGATCGCAGTCCGACGCTGTGCGCGGCGCGGTGCACGTCGAGCCACTGGTCCGAATTGATCTTGTCGGGACAGAGAACGGCGCGAACCCGATCATCCAGGATCTCGGCGGCCGTTCCCGGCAGGGTCTTCAACCCGGCGTCCTTCAGGCGCGTGAGGTACGTCACGAGGTCCTGTTCGGAACGGCGCGCGCCCTCGAAGACTTCGAGCGCGCTGAAGGCGTGAATGTGGATTCGAGGGGAGCCGGCGCGCACGGCGGCCACCACGTCGATGTAGTAGTCGCCGTCGAACTTGGGGTGGATGCCGCCCTGGAGGCAGACCTCGGTGGCTCCCTTGGCCTCGGCTTCGCGCACCCGCTCGCTGATCTCGTCCAGCGTCAACAAGTACGGGTCCCCGCGCAGATTGAGCGACAGCGGACCCTTGGAGAAGGCACAGAATCGACACTTGAAGGTGCAGACATTGGTGTAGTTGATGTTGCGATTGATCACGAAGGTGACGTCGTCGCCGACGAGGTCGCGGCGAACGCTGTCCGCGCGTTCGACGACCGCGTTGAAGTCGGCCCCTCGCGCGTGAAAGAGGGTGGTCAGTTCTTCGCGGTCGAACGCGTAACCCGGTTCGTAGCGCGCGAGTAGGGAGGTCACTGCACTGGTGCGCGAGCGCGAGGTGGGGGGACTCGGCGGAACGACCTCGGACCCCGACGCCCACGCGTCGTTGCGCGCCAAGAACGTCGAATCCGCGTGAGCGAGGACGTACGGTCGAACCTTGTCGTCGAGGAACCCGATCTTGTCCCCGATGAACTGCGGATACACGGTGAGGCGAGGTTCGAGGTTGAATCCCCGAGCGTCGCACTCCTGGGCCAGGATGTCGAGCGCGGGCCACGCGCGCTCCGGGTTGACGTAATCCGCCGTGACCGGCGAGATGCCACCGAAGTCATCGATGCCGTACTCGAGCAGTCTCGTCGGGTCCGCACTCAAATTCGGTGGCGCTTGGAGATGAATCGACTCTGGCAAGATCAATCGTGCGACGCTGATCGTCCAGTGAAATTCCTCGTCGCTCGCGGCCGGTTCATTCGCCATCGCCGTTCGGGGCTTGGGCAAGAAATTCTGGATGATCACTTCTTGGACGTGACCAAACTCTTCGTGCGAAGCCGCGATGGCCTGGAGTGTCGCGATGCGCTCTTGGCGAGATTCTCCGATGCCGACCAGCAGCCCCGTCGTGAAGGGGATCTTCAGTTCTCCGGCGAAGCGCAGGGTGTCGAGGCGTCGCTGCGGATCCTTGTCGGGGGCCAATCGATGGGCGGCCAGGTCCGCCAACGCTTCGATCATCATGCCCTGGGACGCCGAGACCGTGCGGAGTTGGGCGAGTTCGTGGCCGTACAGTGCGCCGGCGTTGGCGTGAGGTAGCAAACCAGTACTCTCGAGCACCATTTGCGCGGCGTTCGCGACGTAATCCACCGTCGATTCGTACCCGCGCGCGGCGAGCCACCGAGCGGCTTCGTCGTAACGCAGTTCCGGTCGTTCGCCGAGGGTGAAGAGCGCCTCGGTGCAGCCGGCGTCGCGGCCCGCTTGGGCGACGGCCATGACTTCATCGAGGCTCATGTACGGCGCGGACACGTGCGCCGGTGCCTGGGCGAACGTGCAGTACCCGCAGCGGTCGCGACAGAGTTTCGTCAGAGGTATGAATACCTTGGGCGAGTACGTGACCACGTAGCCGTGGGCGTTTCGCGCGCGTGCGTACGCCGCGCTCGCGAGTTCATCGAGCGGGGTGGCGAGGAACTCGGTATCTGTGGCAGCCCCTCGCAACGACGTCATTGCGACATCCTAGGGCGCGACCCCGAGAAACTGAACCGCCTCATTGACGTCAACCCCAAACGCTAACGCTACGACGAGTGACCCTGCATCTTTTGTGCCACGGTCTTGAGGAGTTCCTCATAGGACGAGACGAACGCCGAGACGCCATCGTTCTCGAGCTTCTCCGTCACGAGCGCTAGGGAGATGTCCTCGGGCAACTGATCCAGCACTTCGGCGGACTCCTTGATGCTCTCGTCGCTCAGCAAGGTTGAACTGGCGAAATTGCCGTGGTCCAAGGTCGCGGCGAGCGTCGCGTCGGGCATCGTGTTGACGGTCTCGTCGGCGACGATCGTGTCGACGTAGAGAAGGTCGAAGTACGCCGGATCCTTCGTCGACGTCGAGGCCCAGAGTGGCCGCTGCACCTGAGCGCCGGCCCCGAAGAGCGTCAGTGCCCGATCGCTCGCCATCCGGCGACGGAACAGTTGATAGGCGCCGGCGACTTGCGCGTTCGCCGTCGTCCCACGTCGAGGATCGTCCTCCGGCAACAGCGCGTCCACGGCGACGTCGACGCGCGACACGAAGAACGACGCGACACTCCCGATCGTGCTCACGTCACTGCGACGCGTGAGTGCCAGTTCCAAGCCGTCCATCCACGCGGTGATGACTTCGTTGTAGCGATCGAGGGAGAAGATCAACGTGACGTTGACGTTGATGCCCGCCCCCAGCACCTCGGTGACGGCGGGCAGACCCTCCTTGGTCCCGGGGATCTTGATCATGACGTTGGCCCGCCCGACTTCCGCCGCCAGGCGCTTGGCGGCCGTGACCGTCGCCACCGTATCTCGAGCGAGGCGTGGCGAGACCTCGAGTGAGACGTAGCCGTCGCAGTAGCGACGGTCCTTCGCCGCGAATGCGCCACACGACGCGTCGTGCACCGATGCCAGCACGTCACAGGCGTCGCGAACATCTCGCACCGCCAACTCTTCGAAGAGGACTTCGACGTCGACGTCGTCTTTACCTTCGAGCATCTCATCGTAGGCCGTGGACGTCGCCAAGGTCTTGGCGAAGATCGAAGGATTGGACGTGACGCCGCGCACGCCCTTCACGACCATCTCCGCGAGCGTGCCGTCATTCAGCCAGTCCCGACGAATGTTGTCGATCCAGGGGCTCTGACCGTACTGGGCGAAGAGTTCATCCAATTTCGTCATCGTGCGTCTCCTCGAGCTTCGTGAACGTGTGCGACGAGAGTCGCCGCATTGATCTTGAAGTAGTCCATGACGTAGCTTCCGGGCGCCGACATGCCAAAGGAGTCAATGCCGATCGCCTGGTCCACGTACTTCGTCCACCCTAGGGTCGCTCCGGCCTCCAGTGACACTGACGGTGTCGTGCGTCGCAGCACCGCGTCGCGGTACTCGCTCGGCTGAGCGTCGAAACATCGCCAGCAGGGGAGTGCCACGACCCTCGTGACCACGCCCTGGGTCGCGAGTTCATCGTTCGCGCTGAGACAGTGTGCGACTTCCGAGCCGGTTCCCACCAGCGTGAAGACGGCATCGGCATTCTCGCGCACGACGTAGCCGCCTCGACGGGCGTTCTCCTTTGATGCCGTCGCGTCCGCGTCATCGAAGACCGCTACGTCTTGACGAGAGAGGATCATGGCCGTCGTCACCGGTTCGGGCGCCGTCAAGAACTGCTCGACGAGGTCGAGCGTCTCATTGGCGTCCGAGGGGCGAACCACGTGGAGCTCGGGCATCGCCCGTAACGCCATAAGGTGCTCAACCGGCTCGTGGGTCGGACCGTCCTCACCGACGCCCACGGAATCGTGCGTGTAGACGAACATCACGCCGGCGTCGCTCAACGCCGCGAGTCGTACGGCCGGGCGTGCGTAGTCACTGAAGACGAAGAACGTCGAACCGAGCGGTCGAAATCCGCCGTGATGGGCCTGTCCCGTGAGATTCGCACTCATGGCGAACTCGCGAATGCCGTAGTGGAATTGCCGACCGCCCGGATTGCTCACGCTCTGGACCGACAGCGCCGACAACGTCATTCCCGTGTTGTCGGTGAGGTCGGCCGATCCGGCGGTCAGCCCCGGCGTCTGAACGGCGTAGCAGTCCATCGCGCGCTGCATCGCTTTGCGCGTGGCGGCCTTCGTGCCCGCCGCGAAGGGCTCCGGCGACGTGGCGATGGTCGCCGCACCGTTGGTATTCAGCTGTTCGAGCAACTTCACGCCCGTGGCCCCCGCGGCGGCCACACGAGACTCCCAGGCGAGACGCGCGTCTCGCTGGGCGCTCAGCGTTTCGACCATCCGCCCCGGCAGTTCCGGGTCGAAGTGGAACGCGACGTCGGGAACACCGAGGATGGCCTTCGCCTCAGAGATGACGGCCGGCTTGAAGGGATTCCCGTGGGCTTCACGGGTGTCCATCATTTCGGGTGACGGGAAGCCGATGTGTGATCGCACGACGATGAGCGTCGGGCGTGAGGTCTCGGCGATCGCCTGACGCATGGCCCCTTCGAGTGCTTCGAGGTCGTTCGCCTTTTCGCCGATATCGATGACCTGCCAGCCGTAGGCCGCAAAGCGCGAGGCCGTGTCGT